>JARRLN010000063.1 GCA_037386965.1 Nitrospirota bacterium | reverse complement strand
GTGGGCCTGTCGTAGGGGACCTTCTTCGTAATGGTATAGCGGGGGCCGCAGTTGGTGCAGGTGATGAAGGGGTAACGGAAGCGGCGGTCCCCGGGGTCCCGGAGCTCCCTCAGGCAGTCCTCGCAGGTGGCCACATCCGGAGAGACGAGAGTAAAGCTCCCGCCGTCAGCGCTCTCGGTGATATGAAAGCCCGCCGTCCCGTCCGAGGGCACGGGCGCGGCGTCGATGGCCGTTATCCGGGCCAGGGGCGGGACCTCGGCGGGAAGGCGCTGGAGGACGGCCCCCCCTCCACCTCTATGGTCACCCCCCGGGCGGTGTTACAGACGTAGCCCGCCAGGCCGAGCCCCGTGGCCAGCCCGTAGACATAGGGCCTGAAGCCCACACCCTGCACCGTTCCCCGAACCTCTATCCGTAGCCTCTCGGCGGCCATGAGCGCCCTCCCTCTCCATTATAAGCCCTCCCCGGCCGCTCTGCACGCCCCTCCACTCCGTTTGAAAGGGCGGGCTCGCTTCTGCTATAAAAGATTGCGTCATCCCGACGATTGGCCCGAGGAGGCGGCATGGAGGAGAAGGTCAAGGTGGGCGTCATCGGGGGCTCGGGCATGGACGACCCCCGGCTCATGAAAGACATGGCGGAGCACACCGTGCAGACGCCCTACGGGCTTCCGTCCTCGCCCCTCACCACGGGTGTGCTGGACGGCGTGGAGACGGTGGTCCTGGCCCGCCACGGCAAGGACCATTCCATCTACCCCACGGGGGTGAACTACAAGGCCAACATCTACGCCCTCAAGGAGGCGGGCTGCACCCACATCCTGGCCACCACCGCCTGCGGCTCGCTCAGGGAGGAAATCCGCCCCGGGGACTTCGTCTTCATCGACCAGTTCATAGACTTCACCCGGCACCGCCCCCTCACCTACCACGACGAGGAGGTCGTCCACGTGCCCATGGCCGAGCCCTTCTGCGGCGACCTCCGGGAGCACCTGGCCTCGACCGCACGGGGGCTGGGGCTCCGCCACCACGCCCGGGGCACCATGGTGACCATAGAGGGGCCGCGGTTTTCCACCCGGGCCGAAAGCCACATGTTCCGCGTCCTAGGGGCGGACGTCATCAACATGTCCACGGTGCCCGAGGTCACCCTGGCCCGGGAGCTGGGCCTCTGCTACCAGGGCATCGCCATGAGCACGGACTACGACTGCTGGAAAGAGGAAGAGGAGCCCGTCACCTGGGAGATGATTCAGGAGAGAATGGCCGATAACTCCCAGAACGTCAAGCGGCTTATACTGGCCGCCATCCCCGGCATACGCCGAACGGGCTGCGCCTGCCGCGGCCACTGAGAGGAGAGGAGGCAATGCCGATAAAATCCCTTATCCGCACCATCAAGGACTACCCCAAGAGGGGCATCATGTTCCGGGACATCACCACCCTCATCAAGGACCCCGTGGGCTTCCGGCTGGTCATAGACAGCCTTACCCAGCGCTATATCCAGGGCACGGTGCCCTTCGACGTCATCGTGGGCATCGAGTCCCGGGGGTTCATCTTGGGCGGGGCCCTGTCCTACACCCTGGGGAAGGGCTTCGTCCCCATCAGAAAGAGGGGCAAGCTGCCCTCCGTGGTCGTCCAGCAGGAGTACGAGCTCGAGTACGGCACCGACATCATAGAGATACACGAGGACGCCCTCGCCCCGGGCACCCAGGTGCTCCTGATAGACGACCTCCTGGCCACCGGGGGGACCGCCCTGGCCTCGGCCAGCCTCATCGAGAAGCTGGGGGCCCGGATATCCGAGATGGCCTTCGTCGTGGACCTGCCCGACGTGGGCGGCTCCCGGAGGCTCAGGGAGAAGGGTTACAAGTACTTCGCCCTCACCGAGTTCGAAGGCGAGTAGGGCCCCAGGGACCGGACACGTCTAAGGAACAGTCCTTTCAAACGGCAGGGGCGTTCAGGGATTTCACTTACACGTCTTGATTCTGCTTGGTTAGGATGACCGTGGATTTACAGGACACTTTAAAGCAGGCCACATTCCCTCATCGCCTCGACATATCATTTCGCCTCGTATGCTGCCTTTAATTTCGCAATATCAATCTTCTTCATTTGAATCAACGCCTTCGTGACATTTTCGGACTTCCTGGGGTCCTTGTCCTGTAGCATCTTGCCCAAAACGGTGGGAACTATCTGCCATGACAGGCCGTATTTGTCTTTGAGCCAGCCGCACTGTTGTGCCTTCTCGTCCCCGCCTTCGGAGAGTTTTTCCCAATAATAATCCACTTCCTCCTGCGTCTCGCAGTGCACCATAAACGATACCGCCTCGTTGAATGTGAACACCGGGCCACCGTTTAACGCCACGAATTCATGCCCTTCGAGCTGAAACGCGGCCGTCATCACCGTCCCTTTCGGTCTGCCGGATGCCTCCGCCCCCGCCGCGCCATAGCGGGTGGTGCTTCCGAGCTTTGCATTCTTGAAAACGGAGGTATAAAACTTCGCTGCCTCCTCGGCTTGGTCGTCGAACCACAGACACGGTGTGATATTTTGCATATGAGCCTCCATTATTTCTTTCCCGGCTCGTTGTGAAGCAGAAGGACCCCGCACTCAGAACTCTTTCAGCTTGAGCCTCGCCTTCAAGGCGATGGTGCCAGCTTGAAACTCCGTGCCGATAATCCTTTCCACCGGCAAACCATCCCCTCGCGATAAAAGGCGAGAGAGCTCTCCAAACCATTGACACCTGTGATGACTTTGGTCGCGGTTTCATTTCTTCGTATTTATCACTGCGACTCCTCAAGGTGATGCTTATCTCTTATCAGATAGAGTGCCCTCCGTCAATGGCGGACAGGGAGGGTATCGGCGGAATTGGAGAAGCCTTCTCAGCATTTACATCTTATCGGAGCTGTCCCGTCATGACGGGACAGCTCCAATCCCCAGGGTACTCTGCATCAAACCACGGCGGCAGCCGGCCAAAGGCCCAAAAGGGCCGACGCCCCCTTTTCGACATCCTAGAACATGTCGTATCCGGATTCCTTGTGCTGGCTGAGGTCCAGGCCCATGACCTCGTGCTCGTCGCTAATTCTGAGGCCGATGGTCTTGTCGATGAGCTTCAGGAGGATATACGTAACGGCAAGTGAATAGGCCCCCACTACCGCAAGGGCCTTGAGCTGGATGATGATGGTCTGCACGTTGCCGAGGAACAGGCCATTGGCGCCGGAGGCGTTTATCGCGACCGAGGCAAAAAGCCCCGCTCCGATGGTGCCCGTGAAGCCGCCCACGCCGTGCACGCCGAAGGCGTCGAGGGAATCGTCATAGCCGAGTTTGGTTTTTGCGTTGAGGGCACCGTAGCAAAGCACGGCCGCCGCGGCCCCTATCGCAATGGCCGAGGCCGGGCTGACGAATCCGGCAGCGGGGGTAATCGTGGCCAGGCCCGCTATCGAGCCCGTGGCCGCGCCGAACATGGTGGGCTGGCCCCTGTGGAGCCATTCGACGATGACCCACACCAGGGTCGCCGTCGCGGCGGCCGTGTGGGTGTTGACGAAGGCCATGGTGCTGAGCCCGCCCGAGGAAAGGGCGCTTCCGGCGTTAAAGCCGAACCAGCCGAACCACAGAAGCCCCGCCCCCAGCACCGTCATGGGCAGGTTGTGGGGCGTCATCGCCTCCTGGCCGTAGTTTTTTCGCTTTCCTATCAGGAGCGCGGCGATGAGGGCCGAGATGCCCGACGTAAGGTGCACCACCATGCCGCCTGCGAAGTCCAGGGCGCCGAGCTGCTTCAGCCAGCCGCCCACGCCCCATATCCAGTGCGCCACGGGGTCGTAGACGAGCGTGCTCCAGAGCAGTATGAAAACCAGATACGCCGAGAATTTTATCCGCTCGGCGAGGGCCCCGCTTATGAGTGCCGGCGTTATGATTGCGAACATGCACTGGTAAATCATGAACGTCATGTGCGGAATCGTCGGGGCGTAGTCGGCATTGGCCTGAAGCCCCACGCCGTGCAGGGCGAACCAGTCAAGTCCGCCTATGAAGCCGTTTATGTCGGGCCCGAAGGCCAGGCTGTAGCCCACCAGCACCCACTGCACGCTGACCACAGCTATGGCGACAAAGCTGTGCATGATGGTGCCAAGCACGTTTTTTGACCTGACCATGCCGCCGTAAAACATCGCCAGTCCGGGGGTCATCAAAAGGACCAGGGCGGAGGACACCAGTATCCAGGCCGTGTCGCCGGTGTCGATGCCCGGGGCCCCCTGGGCCAAGGCAGGGGCGCTCATGGCAAAAATGAAAAATGCGCTCAGCGCTAATTTTCTCATCTCAGAGGGCCTCCTTGCCGGTGCTTCCGGTCCGTATTCTTACGACGTTTTCAAGGCCGTAGACGAATATCTTTCCGTCACCGATTTCCCCCTGCTCGCCGGTCCGCGCAGAACTCAAGATGGCGCCGACCACGTCATCGAGGCTTTCCCGTTCCACCGCAACCTCCACCTTCACCTTCGGCACAAAGTTCACCACGTATTCCGCCCCCCTGTAGACCTCCTTGTGTCCCTTCTGCCTTCCGAAGCCCTTGACCTCCACAGTGGTCATCCCCTTTACCCCGGCTTCGACCAGCGCCTTTCTTACGTCGTCAAGCTTGTGGTGCTTGATTATCGCAGAGACCATTTTCATATACCCCTCCCACAAAATATTTCCCCCCTTATATACATAAATCATGCCAATGTGGTAATGCTGAATAATCAATAAACTAGAAAAGCGCATACCCTGCAAAAAATGTAGGGCCGACAATTTTGTCAGACAATTTTGTAGGATTTCGGGGACCACGGGAAATCCAGGAGAAGGCCGAAACGCGGGTGTTTCTGATGAGGGTGACATAGGGGCCCTGCACCTTCCGCCCCCCTCAGGAGAACTTTCAGGGATGCGTCTTCACAATCATTGAAACGGAGTTGGATAGCGGTTCATGAAGCTTGTCGACTCCTGCTCTTGGGCCGCTCATGAATAGGCCACCGGCTTAACTCCCGACCCATCAGCCAGCCAGACATCCGTGAGCGGCGAAATATATGTACTCTGCGCGATATGGGGAAACAACCGGTCAACGAACCGTCTTATCGCGTCGGACTTCCGCACGCGCTCAAACGTCTCCAGGGAATCGAAAACCGTGACGTGATAGTGATGCAGAGGGTTGTCTCGGTCCTCAAGCCATAAAGACAACTGGACTTCGGGAACATCCGCCTTGAAATATTGAACCAACTCCGCCGCCGCGGCTTTTCCCTCGGCCACATCGCCGTCGGGTTTGAAGTCATAGTCGTTGACCAGCTTCCAGTCGAACAGGCTCGAGTAGAACTTGTCTGACCTTTCCACGTCCTGCGTCTGCAATTCGATGTGAACGAAAGGGTTTGCCATGGTGCGCCTCTTCACTGGTATTCGTATGCATATCTCTTAGCAGATAAATTATCTTCCGTCAATGAACTGTAAGGTTGGGTGCCTTATGCATCAAACCGCTCCACGCAGCCGTCTATCCCCGGGGACGGGATTTCCTCGCCATACCCTTGTTGGAAACAGGCCCGGGAGAAAAAAACCCGGAGGCCTCCGCGAGGCTGGCTCTTCGCGCCCTTCCGGAGGCAATGGGGTAGAATATCCGTTATGCGCACAACGGGCAGGTTCTCGGCCATCCGCTACAGGGACTTCCAGCTCTTCTGGGCGGGGCAGGTCGTCTCCTTCTCCGGCACCTGGATGCAGTCCACGGCCCAGGGGTGGCTGGTCTACTCGCTGACCAAATCCCCCTTCGACCTGGGCATCGTCTACATGGCCGCCTCGCTTCCCATCCTGCTTTTCAGCCTTCTGGGAGGCGCGGCCGCCGACAGGTTCCCCAAGAGAAACCTCCTCCTTTTCACCCAGTCCATCTCCATCGTGCCCGCCCTTCTCATCGGCGTGCTCACCAGCCTGGGGGTGGTCACCGTCTGGCACGTCGTGGTGCTGGCGTGCCTGCTGGGGACCGTCAACGCCGTGGACATCCCCACCCGGCAGTCCTTCCTCATCGAGATGGTGGAGAAGCCGAACCTGCTGAGCGCCATCGCCCTGAATTCCGCCGCCTTCAACGGCGCCCGCATGATAGGCCCCGTGCTGGCGGGCATCATCATCACGAGCCTGGGGGTGGCGGCCTGTTTCTACCTGAACGCGGCGAGCTTTCTTGCCGTCGTCCTGGCCCTGGCCCTGGTGCGCACCCCGGGGCTGCGCAGCGCGGGAACCGGCAACCTCCTCAGGGACATCGCCCAGGGAGTGGGCTTCATCCGCACCGAGCCCGGCGTCCGAAGGCCCATCCTCCTGGTGGCCGCCTTCAGCCTCTTCGGGCTGCCCTTCATCTCCCAGCTCCCAGTCTTCGCCGAGGACATCCTGGGAAAGGGCGCGCAGGGCCTGGGCTTCCTGACGGGTGCGTCGGGGGCCGGCGCCCTTGTCGCGGCGCTGACCCTCGCCTTCAAGGGAGACATCCGGGAGAAGGACAGGTTCATGGGCCTTGCCTCCATCGTCTTGCCCGCCACCCTCGTGGCCTTCTCCCTCTCCCGGAGCTATCCCCTGTCGCTCGGCCTTATGGTCGCCATAGGGCTCCTGGTGGTGGCCTTTCTGGCCGCGGCCAACAGCGCCGTTCAGCTGCGCACCCCCGACGGCATCCGGGGCCGGGTGATGAGCGTGTACACGCTGGTTTTCCTGGGCATGGCCCCCGCCGGGTATCTCCTGGTGGGAAGCGTGGCCGGTGCGCTGGGGTCGGCCAGGGCGATAACGCTGTCGGCCTCGCTCTGTCTCATGATTTCCATTACAATAGTCGCAAGGACGCGGCAATGATGGTGCTTGCCATAGAGACCTCCACCATGCTCGGCGGAGTGGCCCTCATGGACGACGCACGGGGCCTCGTCACGGAGGTACGCCTGAACGTCAAGGCCACCCACTCGGAGAAGCTGATGGCCGAGGTGCACTACGTCCTCGGGCAGTCGGGCGTGGCCCTGGGGGAGCTGGACGCCCTGGCCGTGGCGGTGGGGCCGGGCTCCTTCACCGGCTTGCGCATCGCGGTGAGCACCGCCCAGGGGCTGGCCTTCGCCACGGGGGTGAAGTTAGTTTCCGTGCCCACCCTGGAGGCCTTCGCCTGCTCCCTGCCCTTCGCGCGCTACCCGGTCTGCCCCATGCTCGACGCACGGAAGAAGGAGGTCTACGCCGGGGTGTTCGTCTTTGCCGCGGGCAGGATGGAGCGGCTCATCCCGGAGCGGGCCGTCGCGGCCGGAGACCTAGCCCGGGAGCTGGCCCGGGAGGAGGGCGTCGTCTTCATGGGCGAGGGGGCGCGGATGTACCGGACGGTATTGACGGAGGTCCTGGGAGGGCGGGCCCACTTCGCCCTGCCGGGCCTCATGGTCCCCTCCCCCGCGTCCCTGGCCCGCCTGGGGATGGAGCGGGCCCGACGGGGGGAGTTCACCGAGCCGGCCGGGCTTGCGCCCCTTTATCTGAGGAAGTCCGAGGCTGAGCTGAAATGGAAGTCCACATAGAGCAAATGCGCCCGGAGCACCTTCCGGAGGTCGCCGAGGTGGCCAGGGAAAGCTTTTCCCATCCCTGGTCATGGCTCAGCCTCCGGCAGGCCATGGACTCCCCGGGCTCCCTCGCACGGGTGGCCCTCTCGGAGGGACGGGTGCTGGGGTATGCCTTTGCCAAGCGCGTCCTGGATGAGGCCGAGATACTGGCCCTGGCGGTCCGCGAAGGGGTGCGGAGACGGGGCGTGGGCCGGGCGCTCGCCCAGGAGGTCCTGCGCGTTTTGGAGGCCTCTTGCGTACGGACGGTCCGGCTTGAGGTGAGGGAATCAAACGAGGCGGCCAGAAACCTTTACGGGCAGCTCGGTTTCCGGGCCGTCTTCCGGAGGGCCGGCTACTACGCCTCTCCCCGGGAGGATGCGGTTCTGATGAAGAAGGAGCTCAGACCCCCGGTTGCGTGCTTTCCGACATCCGCACAATGTCCCTGAGCATCTCGACGAACCCGTCCTTGAGCTTCTTCCTCCGGAGCCTCCTGTAAAGCATCAGGAGCTTGGCCTCGTCGTCCGAGAGGTTGGAGAAGGCAGCCTGGGACTCCGCGACCTTGTCGAGCTTGTCGTTTTCGAGAAAGGCCGTCACCGGAACCCCAAAGACGTTGGCTATCTGTGTGAGCCGCTGCACGCTGAGCTTGCTGGCCCCTTTTTCGTACTTCTGGACCTGTTGGTAGGAGACGCCGATTTTCTCGGCGAGCCGCATCTGCGACATCCCGGCGGCCTTTCGCATCTCCCTGATGAGAGAACCGATGTGATTCGTTCCCATGAGACTACCCCTTCCTGCTGTGTGGGTTAACGCACCCTGTTACGTTTTGCCGATACACACCGGCAAAACTTGCCAATGATAAACGGTCGAACGAGCCGAAGTCTACTATTCCATGGTTGCAGCGCGGCACCACCTGTTCCCACCGTTAGTAAAAGACCACAAATTCTGTTTATTAAATATAATTATATCATATTTATCTAAATACCTTCCCATTATACCTTTGTCCTTCATCCCCGCTGTTCAGAAAGGATAGCATGGAGCGTGCCAGAAGCGGCAAGTTTCGTAACGTCCTGATAAAAGGCCCGGATATGGACGCGCATGCAACCCTAGACCGTAAAATTTGACAGTGAGGCATCCTTACATTGTGTCTGGTGATACAAAAATACCCACGTCGCCCCACTGAAATGGTGCAAGAAGACCCAAGGTATTGTTCAGGGAGCTCCGGGAGGCTACGTCCAGACCCCGGGCTGGAGGCGGCCGCAGCTGGGGCAGGCCCCATCGCGGAGCCTCACGGCCTCCACGCGGAAACCCATACGCATCACAAGAAGCTCCCCGCATCCCGGACAGTAGGTGCTTTCCCGGCCCTCCCCCGGGATGTTGCCTTCATAGACGTACTGAAGGCCGGCCTCCATGCCCACCTCCCGGGCCCGCTTGAGGGTCTCCACGGGCGTGCGGGGGCGGTCCGTGAGCTTGTAGGTGGGATAGAACTGGGTGACGTGCCAGGGGATGGCGGGGTCCACGGAGACCAGGAAACGCGCGATGTCCCTCACGGACTCCTCGGCGTCGTTGAGGCCCGGTATGATGAGCGTGGTGACCTCCACCCACACGCCCAGCTCCTTCATGAGCCGGATGGTCTCCAGCACGGGGGAGAGGCGGGCCTTGCATATCTTCCTGTAGAACTCGTCGTCTCCCTTGAGGTCTATGTTGTTGCCGTCGAGGTAGGGGGCGATGAGCCGCACGCTCTCGGGGGTCATGAAGCCGTTGCTGACGAAGACGTTCCTGAGGCCCTTGCCCCGGGCCAGCCGGGCGATGTCCAGGGCGTACTCCATGAAGATGGTAGGCTCCGTGTAGGTATAGGCGATGCTTTGGCAGCGGTCCTCGGACGCACGGCGGACCACCTCGGCCGCGCCCACCTCCTCGCCGGGGATGCTCACGTCCTTGCGCTCCCGGGGGAGCTGCGAGATGGTGTAGTTCTGGCAGTGCTCGCACCGGAAGTTGCAGCCCGCGGTGGCCACCGAGAAGGAGCGGGAGCCGGGCAGGAAATGAAAGAGGGGCTTCTTCTCGATGGGGTCGACGTTCATGCTTACCGCCCGCCCGTAGACCAGGCTCACCAGGGTGCCGTCGCGGTTCTCCCTGACCGCGCAGATGCCCCGCTCCCCGGGCCTTATCTTGCAGCGGTGCGCACAGAGGAAGCACCGGACCTTTCCCTCCTCGAGGCGCTCGTAAAGGACGGCTTCCTTCATGGCCCGATTATATCAGAGCACGGACGAGGGGCAAATCGCCTCGGCCAGAGGGCCGCGCCTCAGCAGCGCTCGCCCCGTCCGGGGGCCTTGTGACGCTCCGTCTTCCACGGCCGGGAGGCCGCCCAAAAGGCTCCGGCCAGGCTCAGAAGCACCCAGCCGCACCCGATGAGAACGATGGCCGTCCAGGAGTACCCGCCGTAGGGGGCCCGGATTTCGTGATACAGGTCGCCCACGAGGATGACCCCCAGCATCAGGGGCACGAAGTACCGGATGAGCGCTTCCCAGCCCCTCCCCAGGCGGATGGAGGAGACCCGATTGATATGGTTCTTGATGACCTTGAACCTGAAGAGCCAGGCCACCACCACGCACTCCAGGATGCCCACAACCACGAGGCCGTAGTGGGTGAGGAAGTGGTCCACGATGTCCAGCCAGAAGAGTCCGCCCTCGGTGGCGAAGACGATGGAGCCCATGAAGCCAAACACCGAGATGGCCGTGACCACCGGTTTTCTGCGGAAGGCGAACTTGTCCACCAGGGCCGCGGTGAAGGCCTCCAGGATGGAGATGGACGAGCTCATCCCGGCGACGAAGAGGCAGAGGAAGAATATGGCGCCGAAGAGGTTCCCCCCGGGCATGAGGCTCACCGCCTGGGGGTAGGCCACGAAGGCCAGGCCGATGCTCTGGGATACCACCTCCGAGACGGGCTTCCCCTGGCTCACCGCCATGAACCCCAGGACCGAAAAGACGGCGAACCCCGCGAAGAGGGAATAGCCGCTGTTGATAAGGCCGGTGAGGTAGGCGTTTTTCGTTATGTTGGTCTTCTCCGGCAGGTAGCTCGCGTAGGCTATCATGATGCCGAAGCCCAGCGACAGGGTGAAGAATATCTGGCTGTAGGCGTCAATCCAGACCCGGGGCTCCTTGAGCTTGCTGAAGTCCGGACTGAGGTAGGCCTTGAGCCCCACCCCGGCGCCCTCGAGGCTGAGGGACCAGAAGACCAGGACTGCGGTAAGGAGGAAAAGGAGGGGCATGAACACCTTGTTTGCCAGCTCGATGCCCCGCTGCACCCCCCTGAAGAGGATGAGCCAGTTCAGAAACCAGACGGCCGCCAGGCCGAAGAATATGGGCGTGCGTATCTGGCCCACCTGGAAGGGGCCGCCGCTCTGGGCCAGAAACTCCTTGAAGAAGAACCTGTCGGGGTCCCCGTCCCAGCCCAGGTTGAAAGAGAAGGCGAAGTAGTTCAGGCACCAGGACACGATGGTGGTGTAATACAGCTCGATGCCGAACATCACGAAGATGACGGCCCACCACCCCAGCCACTCCCACTTCTTCCGGAGCTTGGCATAGGCCAGGGGGGCCGAGCCGATGCGCTCGTGCCCGATGCCGAACTCCAGGATGAGAAGCGGGATGCCCGCCGTCAGAAGAGCGGTAAGATAGGGGATGAGGAAGGCCCCGCCGCCGTAACTGTAGGCCATGTAGCTGAAGCGCCAGATGTTGCCCAGCCCGATGGCCGAGCCCACCGCGGCCATGAGAAAACCCATCTGGCTCTTCCACTGCTCTCTCTTCGCCATGCCTCGGCCCTCCCCTCGGAAAGCCCCTTACTATACCAAGCGGAAGGGGGTTTCGCAACAGCTCTCCGGCCCCTTCTCCATGCGCGTTGACAACCGGTTCTGTGCTATAGTTAAATATATTTTCTGCGGTTGCGCGGAAGGCGCAGAGAGGGCGCAAAGGGCGGATAGCTCAGCTGGGAGAGCGCAGCCCTTACAAGGCTGAGGTCACAGGTTCGAGCCCTGTTCCGCCTACCAGTAGCCAACGGGCGCCGGTCCGGCGCCGAGCTTGGGGTGGTAGTTCAGATGGTTAGAACGCCGGCCTGTCACGCCGGAGGTCGCGGGTTCGAGTCCCGTCCACCCCGCCATTAAAAAACAAAGGGTTACGGGCTTTTCCGGTGCCCTTTTCTTTCCCCTGCTTAAGGCGTTTCCAACCCATAACCTAGTGGAAGTTACCTTCCCCCTTTTGAGCAATAATTACCCGCTCCTGAAGAAAGACGAATCGCCCAGTTTGAGGTGCTAGTTTCTGCTTGACAGCTTAGTTGACTTCCGCTAAAAGGAGGAGTACAGGCTAAGAAAAACCCTAGTGAGAAGTGTGAAATAGCGGAGCATTCCAATATCACGGACCTCTCCGGTCCGCGTAATAAGAGGAGGAGTTAGCCATGAAGAAAGCCGTTGCAATACTCGTTGCTACAGTCCTTGTTTTTTCTGTCGCTGGCGTGGCCCTCGCCGTGGCGGAACAGATAACAGGCGAGATCACGGCGATAGACGAGTCAAACAGCACCATGACTCTGAAAATGGCAGACAAAGAGAAGACCATCTCCTACAGTGACGACACGACGGTCATGGAGGGCGAAAGTGAAATGTCCCTTTCCGATCTGAGGGTCGGAGACAAGGTTACCGTGACATGCAGCGAAAAAGACGGCGAGAGGATGGCTGAAAAGATAATGATTGAAAAAGGCGCTGAGTGACAAGCCTTCTCCTGCTCCATTAGGTATCAGCAGAGCGCGCTGCTGCTTCATCCTGAGCCGCAGCGCGCTCTGCTCTGCCCCCACGAGAGAACGCCTATGGGGGCAGGCCCTCATGGCCCGCTCCACAGCGGACGGGCAAAGGCTGAAATCTGCATTCTCCTTCCTGCACTTGAGACTGTAGCATTTTGTCTACAGGTATAAGATTTCTTCCGAAAAGGAACGCATAGCCGGATGTCACCGTCTGAGAACTTCCCCTCCAAAGACGCGAAGGCGAAACCAGCCCCTTGGGTGCGACCTTCATCTACCACTCAACGATAAGTCTGCTATTTAAGAATAACGATTTACTGCGCTATTTCTCGATAGAATTGTGCGGTGCTTGACTTGGTTCAGTAAAAAGCAGGACAACAGATTTTCTTGTGAAGAAGATTACTATTATGCAATAATAAATAATTATATCAATTTCATTAATAATTATATCAATTTCATTGCCGAGATAATTTGCAACAGTAACATTTTTATCCATTAGATAAATATAAATAATGCCTAATAGTGCATTGATCGTAATCAGAAAAAGAAGGAGAAGCCTTGACCAGTACTTTCTGCGAATAACAAAAAAAGCTGTTGTAATATAGATGATTGCAATAAATGAACGAATAATGAACCATTGATATATTAGTTGTTCGTTCTTGTTAAACTTCACCGCCGCCTTTTCAACATAAAAAGTGAATGCCGTCCATAATTCTGAAATGGTCACATCGTTATCATTGTCGGCAACTTTAGAAATAATGCAGGGTGGTCCCCAAATGGTAAATAATATTACAAAGTTATATACACAAATAATAAGTGCTAAGCTATAGAGCCACAGGAGAGGATTCTTATATATTTTCTTGTTCATACGCCAATATAAAAAGCTAGCCGTGCCCTGTTTGAAGATCACTGTCAATGGATAACAATAGAAACATAATTGGATAAAATAAAAGGGTTGCATATGAAGTTTTTTCGAGTGCTAAGAACAAACCTTCAAGGAAAATGCCATGCATTGTCCAATCAGTTCCAATTGGTATTGCGAGAGTAGTCGTACTTACATCATAATGTAAAAAGATAGTCATAATTATCAGGCTGAAGGCCAATGAGATATGCAGAGACCTTTGATATGTACTTTGATTTTTTAGAAATGCATTCCATAATCGTGAAATGATGAAACCTTGGAGACTGGCTATGGCACAATAATATGGTAGGAAATCGAATACGTCCCAAGTCACTATTAGATGCAATGAGAACACACCAATTATCCAGCATAGTACAATTTGCCAACTATCGGAGGACCTCTTTTCGACTTCCCTTGCCAGCTTAGACATGAAATAGTTTATACTGTTGCACAACTCAG
>JARRLN010000062.1 GCA_037386965.1 Nitrospirota bacterium | reverse complement strand
CACATTTTCTCAATATCTTTTCGGGTGCCGCTTTCCGGATGGAATCTTCGAAAGTTTAGATTTCCGACACCTGCGGACTTGCAAGTGGAAGACACATTCGGGAGACCCCGGAGCAAAGAGACATGGCCCTTGCGTCTTGCGTCCACCCCCTGACCTCTTCCATACTCCAGGCCCACGGCCAGGGGGGCGAAGCGAGGGCGCGGAGGCTCATGAAAGGGACCCTCGCTCGGTCAATACGCCTTCCTGAAAGCCGTCCAGAGTCAATGCTGGATATATTAGTTGATGACGTTTGGTGACGCCCAAAACTGGGGATACTCCCTCCTAAGTGCCTGTTGTACAAGTGGAATGTAGAAATGACTTGACTACACCCAGTCCTCCCCTAGCGTGTGTCTTTTTAGCCTGAAATTATAATTATAATGTTTTAAAATAGTCATGTTGCCGGATCGGATCCTAAGGGGGAAAACTCGGGGCATCTCCGGCGTAAGCGGGGGACCGCATGAGAGCGTATCGGCCTGAAGGGACACGTGCCTTCCCTGGCGGAGGAGAAGGCTGCTTCCTGCCTGCGTGCATCCGCGCTTTCGGTGCGCCTAGCCCGGAAAGACGGGCGTCATCCTCTGCCCGCCGGCAAGCGCGGGGGCCAGGGACGGGAACATGGAGAAAATGAAAAGCATTCTCATCGTCGAGGACGAGGGCATCATAGCCAAGGACATCGCCCAGAGCGTGGAGTCCCTGGGCTACAGGGTTTGCGGGTTCGCCGTCTCCGGAAAGGCCGCCTTCGAGGAGGCGCTCCGGCGGCGGCCGGACCTGGTCCTCATGGACATCGTGCTTCAGGGCGGGATGAACGGCATAGAGGCCGCGCGCGATATCCGCGCCGTCCTGGACGTCCCCGTCGTCTACCTCACGTCCTATTCGGACCAGGAGACCCTGGACCAGGCAATGGACACGGGCCCCCTGGGTTACGTCATCAAGCCCTTCAGGGTGCGGGAGCTCAACCTGGCCCTGGAGATGGCGCTCTCCAAGCACGCCATGGAAAGGAAGACCCGTCAACTGCAGCGGGCCCTGAGAACCATGAGCAGATGCGGAAGCGCCCTCCTCAGAGCCCGAACCGAGGAGGACGTCCTCAAAGGGGCGTGCGCCTCGGCCGTCGAGTCCGGCGACTACGACTTCTCCTGGGCCGGCCTTCTCGAAGACCCCCGCAGGCCGGCGTCCCTGAAGGTCATGGCCCGCGCCGGCAGGGCGGACGAGGGGCTTCCGGAGGCGGAAGAGGAAATGCTGTCGAAGCTTTTCAGAGAGGGCGCCCCCATCGTCACCCAGGAAGAGGAGCCTTCCCAGGCAGAGCGGCCGTGCCCGGCATCCCGCCTCCTTTTGCCCCTGTCCGCCGACGGGGGAGCCGTGGGTGCCGTCTGCCTGTACGCCTCGGAGGCAGAGGCTTTCGGCCCGGAGGAGCTCGACATCCTCACCGAGATGGCCAATAACGTCTCGCTGCGCATAGCGTCGGTGCGGGCCCTGGCCGAACGCGAGCGCGCGGAGGCCCTCGTGCGGGAGTCCGAGGCCAAGTACAAGGCCCTCGTCGAGCTTTCCACCGACATCATCTACACCGCCGACCGCGACGGGATTCAGACCTTCATGAACAGCGCCGCCCTGGAGGTCCTGGAGGCCGGGGCGGAGGAGGTCATCGGCCATCCGTGGCTGAGGTGGGTACACCCCGAAGACCGCGAGAAGACGAAAGCCCAGTTCTTGCGGATGATGGAAAGCGGCGGAAACGTCTTCAATTTCGAAAACCGCTTTCTCTCCAAAACCGGCCGCGTCATTCATGTGCTCCATAACGTCAGCCTCCTCAAGGACAAGGACGGCCGCGTGGTGGGCACACAGGGCATCGCCCGGGACATCACCAGCCGCAAGCGGATGGAGGAGGAGCTTCGCCTGCACCAGGAGCGCCTGGCCGAGCTGGTGGACGAGCGGACCGAGAAGCTCCTGCACGAGATGGCCGAGCGCAAGCACGCCGAGGAGATGGAACAGAAGCTGCTCATGCGCATACAGACCGTCTTCGAGAATATCCCTCTCGGCATCGTCGCCCTGGCCACGGACCTCATGGTGCGGGACGCCAACCGGCAGTTTTACGAGCTCACCGGCCTGACGGAGCGGGATGTGCTGGGCGTCCCCTGCCATGAAATCATTGGCGAGTTCGCAGAGGAGCCCCACGGGCAGAGGGCGAAGACGGCGTGCACCTTCTGCCGCACCGACGAATGCCGCAAGGCGCGAAGGGTGGTCATCTTCGAAAGGCCTTTCCGAGACCGGCTCTGGCGGGTGACGACCATCCCCGAGATGGACGAAGGCGGGGACCTCCTGGGCTACCTCGAGGTTATAGAGGACATCACCGAGCGGCGGCGGATGGAAGAAGAGCTCCTGAAGACGGAGAAGCTGGAGAGCGTGGGCGTGCTGGCCGGCGGCATCGCCCATGACTTCAACAACCTGCTCACCTCCATCCTGAGCAACATCGCCCTGGCCCGGCTGACCAGCACGGCGGACGCCTCCACGACAAAGAGAATGGCGGAGGCGGAAAAGGCCGCCTTGAAAGCCCGGGACCTCACCCACCAGCTCATGACTTTCTCCCGGGGCGGCGTTCCCGTCAAGAAGCCCGTCCGCCTGGATGACTTGGCCCGGGACGCGGCGGGCTTCTCCCTGCGCGGCTCAAACGTCCGGTGCGATTTCTCCCTCCCCGCGGGGCTCTGGCCGGTGGAGGTCGACGAGCTCCAGATAAGCTGCGCCTTGAGCAACCTCATCATAAACGCCGACCAGGCCATGCCCGAGGGCGGGGTCATAATTCTTTCGGCCGAAAACGTCACGGCGGACGGAGAGGGCCCGGTCCCTCTGGAAGCGGGGCTTTACGTAAAGGTGACCGTGGCCGACAGAGGCGCGGGCATCGAGCCGGAGCACATGGGCAAGATATTCGACCCCTTCTTCACCACCAAGCAGGGGGGCAGCGGCCTTGGCCTGGCCACCACGTACTCCGTCATAAAGAAACACGGCGGACACATCAGCGTGCAAAGCGCACCCGGAGAGGGCACGTCCTTTCAGCTCTACCTGCCCGCCGCCCCGGAGGCTCCCGGCGGGAGCGAAGAGGAGGAGCACGTCTTTCAGGGCACCGGAAAGGTCCTGGTCATGGATGACGACGAGGCGGTGCGCGACTCGGCCGGAGCCGCCCTCGGCTTCTTCGGCTACGACGTATACTTTGCCCGCGATGGAGAGGAGACCGTGGAGCTTTACGCGCGGGCTCTGAAATCCGGTGAGAAGTTCGATGCCGTCATCATGGACCTCACCATCCCCGGAGGCATGGGGGGGTTGGAGACGGTCAGAGAGCTCAAGAAGCTGGACCCGGGGGTCAGGGCCATCGTCTCCAGCGGCTACTCCACCAACCCCGTTATGGCCGACTACGAAAGCTACGGCTTCGCCGGCGTCATCGCCAAGCCCTACCGGGTCGAGGACCTGAGCAGGCTTCTCAATATGCTCATCTCTTCCTGAGCCGCCCGCTCTCAAAAGACCGCCTTTTTTCCTCCTTGGACGCCTGTGGCCCGGATTCTTCGGAATAAGGAAGGAAGCATCTCCCGGGAGGCGTTCACACCAGCCCGAGCACCAGTTCCCGCTCCTCGATGTCCACCCTCTCCACCCGTACCCTCACCTCCTGGCCGGGTTTGAACCCCCTGGAGGTGTGCCTGCCCCTGAGGGCCATGCTCCGCTCGTCGTACTGGTAGTAGTCGTCAGTGAGGAAACTGACGTGGATGAACCCCTCCACGTAAAACTCCTGGAGCCTGACGCGCATGCCGTAGGGGGTGACTCCCACCACGTGCCCCTCGAACTCCTCGCCCACCTTGTCCCGCATGAACCACATCCTCATGGCCTGCACCACGTCCCGCTCGGCGTCGTCGGCCACGCGCTCCCGCCGGGAGGACTCGAAGGCGATGTCCGGCAGGAGCGAGGCGAGCGCCTCCGTGCGCCTGTCGGACATGCGCTTTCTGGAGAGCACTTCCTTCAGAACCCTGTGGACCACCAGGTCGGGGTAGCGCCGGATGGGCGACGTAAAGTGGGTATAGCACTCCGAGGCCAGGCCGAAATGCCCCACGTTCTCCGCCGAGTACCTGGCCTGCTTGAGCGAGCGGAGGATGGCATAGACGACGATCTCCTCGGTGGGCGTGCCCCTGGCCGCATCCAGTATCTCGGCCACCCGCCCCGGCCCGGACCGTTTCCCCCGGGTGAGGGGCAGCCGGGCGAACCGCATCAGGGCCTGCACCTTCTCCGCCTCGGGCTCCTCGTGTATGCGATAGAGGCTGGGTACGCCCAGCCCCTCCAGATGCCGGGCAACCGCCTCGTTGGCCGCTATCATGAAGTCCTCTATGAGCATGTGGGCCAGGTTGCGCTCCGCCTTGAGCACCGCCTCCGGCCTGCCCTGGAGGTCCAGGACCACCTCGGGCTCCGGCAGGTCGAAGTCCAGGCTCCCCCGCGCAAGCCTCCGGGCCCTGAGAAGCGCGGCCAGCTCCGCCATGAGCTCGAAGTCCCCCAGGAGATGCCCGTACCTGGCCCTCTCCCCGGGGTCCCCGTCCGTCAGTATCTTCCTGACCGACGTATAGGTCATCCGCTCGTCACTCCGGATGACGCTGGAATAAAACCGCGTGCCCGCCGGCTCGCCCTCCCGGTCGAAGCCCATCTCCACGGTCATTGCCGGCCTCTGTACCCTGGGGCGGAGGCTGCAGAGGTCCTCGCTCAGTTCCCTGGGGAGCATGGGGAGGACCCTGTCGGGGAAGTAGACGCTGGTGCCGCGCTTCCGGGCCTCGAGGTCGATGATAGAGTCCCAGGGCACATAGTAGCCCACGTCGGCTATGTGCACCCAGAGGGTGTAGCCGTCGTTGCCTCGCCTGACGGAGACGGCATCATCGAAGTCCCTGGCCCTCTCCCCGTCGATGGTCACGGTGGGAAGCCCCGTGAGGTCCTTTCGACGGCCCAGGCCGGGCTCCTTCTCGTAGAGGGTCTTCGCCTCCGTGCGCACCGCGGTGGGGAACCTCCGCGGGAGCCCGAACTCCTCGATAACCGCCTCCACCTCGGCGCGGGGGGTGTCCGGACGGGCCAGGACCTTCACCACCCGTCCGGTGGCCGGACGCCGCCCCTCCGGGTACCGGCGTATCTCCACGACCACGGTCTGCCCGTCCTTTACGCCCCGGCAGTCCCTGGGGGGGACGACCACGCCGAAGGGGATGGACTTTTCCTTGGGGCGGACGAAGCACGCGCCGCGGCTGACCTCCGCCACGCCGGCAATGCGGGCATGGGCCCGCTCCAGGACCCTGATTATCCTGCCGGCCCGCCGCTTGTGGTCCTCCACCCGCACGACGACCTTGTCGTTGTCCATGGCGGAGCCCACGGCGGGAAGGGGAACGAAGACGTCCCGCTGTCCCGGCCTCTCGGCGATGACGAACCCGTAGCCCTCCCGGTGGGCCTCGAAATAGCCCGTCACAAGCTCCATGGCCTGGGCAGGCCCGTAGAAACCCTTGCGCGTGCGCACCAGCTCCCCCTCCGCCGTAAGGTTCCGGAGGATGCGCTTCAGGGGTTTCCGCTCCTCCCTCACGAGGCCCATCAGGGAAACGATTTCGTTGAAGTGAAGCGGCTTGGTGGCCTTCTTCCGGAAGAAGGCCCTGACCTGTTCGTCGTTTACCATAAGGCCATTGTAGGACGTTTCCGCACGAAGGGGAATACCGTCACGGAATGAAGCGGTGGGGGAGAAGCTCCTCGAGGGCGTACTTCTTCATTCCCTCCGGGGCATCGAGCAAGAGGACGAGTCCCGGCGCAAACTCCGCGAGCATCTGCCGGCAGGCCCCGCAGGGAAAGCACTCCCTGCCGTCGCCGCAGGCGACGGCCATCGCCCGGAAGGACCGCCTGCCCTCGGACAAGGCCTTCAGGAGGGCCACCCTCTCGGCGCAGACGGTCAGCATGAGGGAAGGGTTTTCGATGTTGCACCCGGTGACGATGTCCCCTTCACCCGTCAGGAGCGCGGCGCCCACCCGGAAACCCGAACGGGGAGCCACGGCGTTGCGCAGGGCGGTGCGGGCCGCCCCCATCAGGCGCTCTGCATCCCCGGGGAGCATCAGTAGTGCAGTATCTCTATGTAGTCGCTGAGGTCCTTGAAATCCAGCCCGGCCGACTCGGTCTGCTCCTTCATGAACTCCTGCTCGGCCCGCGCGGCATTGCCCCGGAAACGCGGGTCGAAGCCCAGGGCGAAGCCCATGGCCTCGGATGCCTTGCCGTATCTCCCCTGGGCGTTATAAACGAGGGCCAGCCCGTAGTATGCCTGGAAGGACCTGGGCGACCGCCGCAGGGCGTCCTCGAAAGCCCCCAGGGCCTTGTCGTAGCGTTCCAGCCTGTAGTAGGAGAAGCCCAGGTTGTAAAAGGCCTTCTCGGGCGTTGCATAGACCTTGTTGGCCAAGGCCCGCTCGCAGCTTGTTATGGCCTCTTCGTAACGGCCGGTCTTGTAATAGACGTAGCAGAGATTGTTGTGCGCCTCGGAGAATTGAGAGTCAAGGTTCACGGCCTTCTTGAAGCTTTTCTCGGCCTTCTCGTACTCCTTGAGCCTCAGGTGAACGTTACCCAGGGCGTTATAGACCTCTTTGTTGTTCGGGTCCAGGCGAAGGGCCTCCTGGAATCTCACGTAGGCCGCCTGGTTGTTTCCCGCCAGAAACTGGGAGACGCCCAGCTTGTATTGAGCCACCGCCTCCTTCTTCCTGTGGCCCATGGTAGAGCAGGAAACGGTCGTCAGAAGGAGACCTATGACAAAGGCAGAAAGAACTGTCCGGCCCGTCATGAAAAAACCACCTCTCGAGAGAAAGTTTCTGCCCTTCCGTCCGGCCCCTTATAATAGCAAAAAACTCACCGGCATGGTAAGATGCAGGTCAGATGTTTCCCGAAGAGACCCCCGCTACAGAACAGGTCCATCCCCTGGCCCGGGGGCTTGACGCCTTGCCCGCAGGCGGAATACTGCGCATCCTGCATGAGGAGAACGCCGCCGCGGTGCAGGCCGTGGGACGCTCTCTCGCGGACATCGAGCGGATGGTGAAGGAGGCCGTGGAAAGCCTCCTGGGCGGGGGCGTCCTCTATTACGTGGGTGCGGGCACCAGCGGGCGGGTCGGCGTCCTGGATGCGGCCGAGGTGTTCCCTACCTTTGGGGACGACCGCGTCCGCGCCATCATGGCCGGCGGGGCACAGGCGGTCCTGGCCGCCGCCGAGGGGGCGGAGGACGACGAGGCGGCGGGCCGCGAGGCGGGCGGCGTCCTTTCCGGCCGGGACATGGCCCTCGGCATCAGTGCAAGCGGCCGGACGCCCTTTGTCCTTGCGGCCCTAGAAGCCGCCAAGGGACGGGGCGCACGGTGCTGGCTTCTGACCATGAGCCCCGGCGGCAGCCCGCGGCCGGCCTTTCTGGACGGTCTCGTGGCCATCGAGACCGGGCCGGAGATTGTGGCGGGCTCCACGCGCCTGAAGGCCGGCACGGCCACCAAGATGGTCCTGAACATGTTCTCCACGGCTCTCATGACGGCTCTGGGGCACGTCCATGACGGCCTCATGGTGGACGTGGTGCCCTCCAACCGGAAGCTCCTCATCCGTGCCGAGCACATCATAAGGGAGATTACGGGGTGCAGCCCCGGGGAGGCGGAGGAGTTTCTGAGGCTTTCCGGGATGCGGCCCAAGACCGCCGTGGTGATGCTCAAGAGGGGCGTCTCCCGCGAGGAGGCCGAACGCCTGCTCGCGGAAGCCCGGGGCTCGCTCAGGAGAGTCCTCGAAGCCCCGAAGGGCCGCTGAAATCCATTCGGGTTTTCCCGCGGCGGAAGGCAGGAGGTTGCGAAGCGTCTCAGGCCCCGGGGAGCGTCATGCGCTCTCTCTTTATGGCATCGGCCACGCGGGCGACCTGCACCATCTCCCGCACGTCGTGAACCCGCACCATGTGGGCGCCGGCCAGCACCGCCGCCGTCACGGCGGCGGCCGTGCCCATCAGGCGCTCCTTTGGGGGAGCGCCGCCGAGTATCCAGCCCAGGAAGGCCTTCCGGGACGGTCCGACAAGGACCGGGCGCCCCAGGAGCGTGAACTCTCCCAGCCTGTTAATTATCTCCAGGTTATGGTCGAATGTCTTTCCGAACCCTATGCCCGGGTCTATGATGACCTGCGCAATGCCCGCCTCATCGGCCAGCCGGATGCTGCCCCGCAAATAGTCCATGACCTCCGGCACGAGGGCCTCGTACCGGGGGGCCGCCTGCATGTTCCGGGGAGTGCCCCTGATGTGCATGACCACGACGGGCACCCCCGCCCGGGCCGCCTCGGCGGGCATCTCCGGGTCGAACCTCAGGCCGCTTATGTCATTGACCATGGCGGCCCCTGCTTCCAAGGCCCGGCGGGCCACGGAAGCCCTGTATGTGTCTATGGAAAGGGGGACGGACACCGTGCCCGCCAGGGCCTCGATGACGGGCAGGACGCGGCGGAGCTCCTCGGCCTCGTCGACGGGCTCCGAGCCCGGCCGCGTGGAAAGCCCGCCTATGTCGATGGCGTCGGCGCCCTCGTCCTCAATCTGCCGCGCCCGCCCTATGGCAGCCCGGGGGTCAAAAAAATCACCCCCGTCCGAGAAGGAATCGGGGGTGACGTTCAGAACGCCCATGACGAGAGTGCGCAGGGAGAAGTCCAGAGTGTACCCCCGCCACGAGAAGCGCATGCCTGCTCAGGCCAGTGCCGCCCCGGACGCGTTCCGGGACCTCAGAAACTCCTCTATCTCGTGCGAGTCCATGGTCTCCCGCTCAAGGAGAGCGCCGGCGAAGTCCATGAGCAGGCTCAGGTTGCCGGCGAGGATGGCCTTGGCCTTTTCGTAGGCCTCGCCCACGATGCGCTTGACCTCGGCGTCTATCTGCTCGGCCGTCTGCTCGCTGTAGTCCTTGTGCTTGGCGATGTCCTTGCCGATGAATATCTGCTCATCCCTTCTGCCGAAGGTCAGGGGGCCGAGTTTCTCGCTCATGCCCCACTCCGTGACCATCTTGCGGGCGATCTCGGTGGCGCGCTCGATGTCGTTGCCGGCGCCCGTGGTCATGTGATGAAGCGCAAGCTCCTCGGCCACGCGCCCTCCCATGAGAACGGCCAGCGTGGTCATGAGGAACTCCCGCGAGTGCGTGTAGCGGTCGTCCACCGGCAGCTGCTGGGTCACGCCCAGGGCCCGTCCGCGGGGGATGATGGTCACCTTGTGGATGGGGTCGGTCCCCGGAGTGAGCTTCGCCACCAGGGCATGGCCGGCCTCATGCACGGCCGTATTCTTCTTCTCCTCCTCGCTGATGACGAGGCTCTTTCTGGCCGCTCCCATCAGGACCTTGTCCTTGGCCTCTTCGAAGTCCGCCGTGGCCACCTTGTCGCGCGACTTCCTCGCGGCAAGGAGCGCGGCCTCGTTGACGAGATTGGCCAGGTCGGCCCCGGAGAATCCCGGCGTCCCCCGGGCCACCTTGGCCAGGTCCACGTCGCCGTCCAGGGGAACGTTCTTGGAGTGCACCTTGAGTATGGCCTCCCGGCCCTTCACGTCGGGGGCCGGCACCACAATCTGCCTGTCGAACCGTCCCGGCCTCAGCAGCGCCGGGTCAAGGACGTCGGGGCGGTTGGTGGCCGCCAGGATGATGACGCCCTCCTTGCCCTCGAAGCCGTCCATCTCCACCAGGAGCTGGTTCAGGGTCTGCTCTCTCTCGTCGTGCCCCCCGCCGAGGCCGGCGCCGCGATGGCGGCCCACGGCGTCTATCTCGTCGATGAAGACGATGCACGGGGCGTTCTTCTTGGCCTGGTCGAAGAGGTCCCGCACCCGCGAAGCACCCACGCCGACGAACATCTCGACGAAGTCCGAACCCGAGATGCTGAAGAAAGGCACCCCGGCCTCCCCGGCGATGGCCCGGGCAAGCAGGGTCTTCCCGGTGCCCGGCCCTCCCACGAGGAGCGCCCCCTTGGGGATGCGCCCGCCCAGGCGCGAGAACTTCTGAGGGTCGCTCAGGAAGTCGATTATCTCCTGGACCTCCTCCTTCGCCTCCTCGATGCCCGCGACGTCGCTGAAGGTCACGGGGACCTGCTTTTCGGATATGACGCGGGCCTTGGCCTTCCCGAAGGAGAGGGCCTTGTTCCCCCCGCCCTGCATCTGTCTCATAAAGAATATCCAGACCAGCACCAGGAACAGGATGGGCCCCCAGGACAGAAGGAAGGTCACGTACCAGGGGCTCTGGTCGGGCGGCTTCGCCGTTATTTCCACACCCTTCTCGCGGAGCAGAGGAACCAGTTGAGGGTAGTCCGCCGTGTAGGTGGCGAATTTCTTTCCATCCTTCATCCGCCCCGTGACGTAATTCTCCTTGATGACCACCTCCTGTACGTCCCCGGCCTCCAGGCGCGTGAGAAACTGGGAGAACTTTATCTCCTCGTCCGTCTTTTTGGGCGTACTGAGGAGATTGAACAGAAGTATCATGGTCATCCCGATGAGGATCCAGACGAAGATGCCACGGAACATGTTCATATTTCTGTTATCTTTTTTCCCCATACACTATAATTTTAGCATACCGCCTTTCATTTCTGCCTTCTGGATTTCCAGGAGCTGCGCGATGCCTCCTGCGGCCAGGTCCAGAAGCCCGTCAAGGGTCTCCCTGCCGAAGGGGGCGGCCTCCGCGGTGCCCTGCACCTCCACGAATTTTCCCCCGCCGGTCATGGCCACGTTCATGTCCACATCGGCCCCGGCGTCCTCCTCGTAGCACAGGTCCAGGACCGGCTCTCCGTCCACCACCCCGACGCTCACGGCGGCCACCAGGTCCCTCAGGGGAGAACGCTCCATCATGCCGTGCTCCAGGGCATAGTGGACGGCGTCGGCCAGAGAGAGAAAGGCCCCGGTGATGGCCGCCGTCCGGGTCCCCCCGTCGGCCTGGATGACGTCGCAGTCAAGCCATATGGTCCTCTCGCCCAGGGCCGGGAGGTCGGCCACCGAGCGCATGGCGCGCCCTATGAGCCTCTGGATCTCCTGGGTGCGGCCCCCCACCCGTCCCTGGGCCGCCTCCCGCATCATGCGGGTGCCGGTGGAGCGGGGCAGCATCCCGTACTCGGCCGTAATCCACCCCTGCCCGCGGTCCTTCAGCCAGGGGGGGACCTTGTCCTCGATGGACGCCGTGCAGATGACCCGCGTATTGCCCATTTCCACCAGGACGGAGCCCTCCGCTGTGGCGATGTAGTCCCTGGTCAGCTTCACCGGCCTCAGTTCGTCCGCTCTTCTGCCGTCGGGCCTCATTCCTGCACCTCCAGTTGCACTTTCGTCACGTTGTCGATGTCCGCGCCCAGGAACCTGCCTCCCACGGACCGGAACTTGCCGGGGCCGTCCGTCACATAAAACTCCCGGGCCGGCGGGTCGCCCGGCAGAGGGCCCTTGCCGCCCCCCAGGTGTTCTTTCACCTCCCTGGCCGTCTCCTGGGCGGAATCTATGAGCCGCACGCCCTCTCCGGCCACACCGGCGATAACCGGCTTGAGCAGGGGATAGTGCGTGCAGCCCAGCACCAGGGTGTCCATGCCCCGTCCGAGGAGCCGCCCCAGGTACTCCGCGGCCGCCAGCCGGGGCACCTCCCCTTCAAGCCAGCCTTCCTCCACCAGGGGGACAAAGAGGGGACAGGGCAGGGAAAAGACCTCGGCCTGGGGGTTCAGGGCCCTTATGGCCTCCTCGTAGGCCCCGCTCCGCACAGTGGCCTCGGTGCCGATGACGCCTATCCTGCCGGTCTCGGACCCCTCCGCAGCCGCCCGGGCCCCGGGAAGAATGACCCCCACTACCGGCACTTTTGCCGGGATGGCCTCCAGGGCCACGGCGCTCATGGTGTTACAGGCCACCACGAGGAGCTTCACCCCGCGCCGGAGCAGAAAGGCCGCGCCCTGGGCGGCATACCTCCGCACGGTCTCGGGGGAGCGGATGCCGTAGGGTACCCGGGCCGTATCGCCCAGATAGATTATGCCCTCCCCCGGAAGGGCCTTCATGAGCTCCCGGACGACCGTAAGCCCCCCGATGCCGGAGTCGAAGACCCCTATGGCCGCGTCACTCAATGCGTCTCTCCCGGGGCTCGGCGCCATGCGAGAGGGCTTTGCGGAGGCCTTCGTCAAGGGTGATGTGCCCGCCCAGGCTCTCCACCTCCTTGCCGTCGATGAGGACCTTGACGTCCTCGACGCCGTAGACATTGGCCGTGATGGTCTCGTAGATGGCCTTCAGGAGCCTGAACTCCCCCAGTGCGCTCCCCTGGAAATTGCTCCTGAAGCTGGGTGATAAATCAAGATAAATGACGCTGTCGGAGCCGGCATAGACCCCCATGAGCTCGGCCTCCGGCGGCACCAGGGAGCCCGTCTCCGCCCCGCCGGAGGGGCCCGCCAGAAAACTCTCCATGGCCGTCCGGGCCATTTCCCGCCTGCTCACGACACGGGGCACCCGCCGCTTCTCCAGGGCGATGCCCCGCTCCGTGGGATAGTACACCCCGATGGAGATGTAGTCGGAGACGAGGGCCTGAAGCTCTTCCTCCTTCAGAGGGGCGACCTCCGCCCCCTCTTGCCCTTCCCTGCCCCAGAACAGGTAGGCCGCCGTTATGGCGGCGCAGACGAGAATGACCAGCACCAGAAGGACGACGCCCCGCAGGGGGAACAGTCCCCTCCGTCCGCCGGCCGCCGGCCCGGAGCGGCCCGTGCCGGGAGCGCGGAATCCCCCGCTATCGTTTTTCTTCATAGTTCATGATTCCGAGGGCGATGACGGAGGCCACCCTGAGGATCTCCCTTTCCCCGTACGTTATTCCCCGGGAAGGGAGCTCCACGAGCACGGCGGGTGCTCCCACGGCATTCAGCAGGGGCAGAGGCATCTCCCTGTGCACGACGCCCGTGCCGTACTCCCGGGCCAGGGCCTTCTCCAGCGTCCCGGCCAGCAGGCCGCTTTCGTAAAGATAGCGCCTCTGCCGCTCGTCGATGGAATAATATTTTTTCAGGCTCGTGCTCGCATCGCGCCCGGCGTAGCGGGTGACATAGACGGCGAAGTCATCCGAGCCGGAGAAATGCAGGCTCACGAAAATGTCCGGATTATGGCTGTTTATGACGGCCCGTCGCTCCGACAGCGAAAGGAAATGGTCTATCTTGCGGGTCAGGTACACCCGGGCATCCGCGTACTCCAGGATGTCCTTTATCTGCCTGGCCACCGCCAGGGTGACCGATTTCTCGTCCCGGATGCCCCTTTCATAGCCCCCGTGCCCCGGGTCCAGGACCACGATACGGACCTCTTCCTCGAAAGGCCACGCAAGGGCGGGAAGAAGCAGGAAAAGGAGGACGGCGAGGGTGCGGATTTTCATCATCCTTACATTTTCCACATATCCCCTC
>JARRLN010000061.1 GCA_037386965.1 Nitrospirota bacterium | reverse complement strand
GCATTTTGTGATTGACCAGGAGCTTGTCTTTCTCGCGGGTGACCTCTCCGTGATGCGATTTGGTCTCTATAAGGAAGACCTGATTCTTCTCGTTTATGATTACGTGGTCGATGTTGCCGTAGGGGCTCTTGATGTCATGGAAGACGACATGGTCGTCGGACAGCTCTCGCAGGAGGGCCCCGATCCGCTCCTCGGCCCTTGCGCCCTTCGACTCCCTTCGCTCATGCTCTTCGTAATAGTGCAATTCCTTCTTCATATGGGACCACATCGCCTTGAAACCTATCGCAAGAACCGCAAACGTTACCAGACCGGCGCTGAGGGAATCGAACATGGTGTAGACGATGGCGGCGAGGGTGAGAACACAGACTGCCGTCACCAGGTTCTTGCCGAGGTGGTAATTTCTGGCCCTTCTGAAGCCGGACCTGCCTGCTTCGCCCTTTTCAATGGCCATGTCCGTTTCTCCGCGTTGGAATATTTGCTGATCCATTGTAGCCTTCTGGCCGCTCGGCGCGTGAGACGGAAATCACAAAAAGGTGACTGCAGCATATTTGGGATTTCCAGAAGGGGCAAAAGGCAGGGCGGGGGTTTTGTCAAACCGGTTTGCGAGGGCCGGTGCCACGGGCTATAATCGGCATATGACGGTCTCATATCGCCGTGTCCTCGCCAGGCGTTAAGATGGAGGGAAAGGGGAGGTGCCCATGAAGATAACGGACGTTCTCAGCAAGAGGGACAGGGGTTTCTCCTTCGAGTTCTTCCCTCCCAAGAGCATCGAGGGGAAGGAGGACTTCATGGGTGTGGTCGGCACGCTGGCCGCCCGCGGCCCGGTGTATGTGTCGGTCACTTATGGGGCCGGCGGGAGCACCCGGGACAGGACGCGGAACGCCCTCCTTTGGATTACGGAGGAGACCGACCTCGCCGTGATGAGCCATCTCACCTGCATCGGGGCCGAAAGGGCCGAGCTTGAGGACCTCCTCGGGGACTACAAGCGCTTCGGCGTAGACAACATCCTGGCCCTTCGGGGCGACCCGCCCAAGGACATGTATGATTTCAGACCGTCGGGCGAGTTCCGGTATGCCCTGGACCTGGTACGCTTCGTCCGGGAAGTAGGGGACTTCTCCGTGGCCGTGGCTTGCTATCCGGAGGGGCACCAGGAGTCTCCCAGCCTGCAAAAGGACATCGAGTACACCAGGATGAAGGTGGACGCCGGGGCGGACTTTGCCATCACCCAGATGTTCTTCGATAACCGCTACTACTATGATTTCCTGGACCGCGCCCGGAAGGCCGGCATCACGGTGCCCATCTTCCCGGGCATCATGCCGGTAACGGACTTTGAGAAGATACGGAAGTTCGCGGGCTTCTGCCACGCCACCATTCCCCCGAAGCTGGAGGAGCTCTTTGCCCCCGCCCTGGGCGACCCGGAGGAGAGCATGAAGCTCGGCGTGCACTACGCGGTGAGCCAGTGCGAGGACCTGCTTGGTAACGGCGTGCGCTACCTGCACTTCTACACCCTGAACAAGTCCGACGCGGTCCTGAAAATCCTGGACGGCCTCTCCCCCCACTTCACATGAACAAAGAGAAGGGCGGCTCCCCCGAGAGGGGCCGCCCTTCTTCCGTGCTCTTTGACGGCTTCTTAGAAGAGTCCCTTGACCTTGCCGCTCTTGGCGTCCACGTCCACGCGCCTGTAGGCGGGGTCGGAGCCGGTGCCGGGCATGAGCTTTATGTCGCCGGCCACCGGGACCACGAACCCTGCGCCCTTGTACGTGAGGATGTCGCGGACGAAGAGCTTCCATCCGGCGGGCACCCCTTTGACGGCGGGGTTGTCCGAGAGGCTCAGGTGGGTCTTCACCATGCAGGTGCCGAGCTTGGAGATGTCGGGGTCGCCCTCCATGCGCTTGGCCTTCTTGAGGGCCTCGGGGGTGTACTCCACGCCGTCGGCGCCGTAGACCTGCTCGGCTATCATCTCGATGCGCGTCCTCAGGGGGGTGGAGAGGTCGTAGAGGAGCTTGAACTCGTTGGGCTCGTTGCAGGCGTCCACGACGGCGTCGGCAAGCTCCAGGGCACCTTCGCCGCCGTGCTGCCAGTGGGTGGAGACGGCCACCCGGGCCCCGGCCTGCTCGGCCAGCCGGCGGACCGCCTTGATCTCGTTTTCCGTGTCCGTGTGGAAGGCGTTGATGCAGACCACCGGGTTGATGCCGGCCTTCTTGATGGTATTGATGTGATGGATGAGGTTCTTCGTGCCTTCCTCGACCCAGCCCACGTTCTCCGCCTTGTACTCCTCGGGCATGGGGCGGCCCGGGACGGGGATGGGAGCGCCGCCGTGGCACTTGAGGGCGCGGATGGTGGCCACGAGCACCGCGGCGTGGGGCTTGAGGCCGGAGAACCGGCACTTGAGGTTCCAGAACTTCTCAAACCCGATGTCCGCGCCGAAGCCGCTCTCGGTGAGGTGGTACTCGCCGAGCTTCAGGCCGATGCGGTCGGCGATGATGGAACTCTGGCCGATGGCTATGTTGGCGAAGGGGCCGGCGTGCACCAGGACGGGCTGCCCCTCGATGGTCTGCATGAGGTTGGGGTTGAGGGCCTCCACCATCCAGGCCGTCATCGCCCCGGCCACCTCCAGGTCCTCGGTGGTCACCGGGTTGCCCTGCTTGTCGTAGGCCACGACGATTCTGCCCATCCTGGCCCGCATGTCCGCGAGGTCCTTGGCCACCGAGAGAATGGCCATCACCTCGGAGCTGACGGCGATGGCGAAGCCCGAGTCCATCATGAAGCCGTCCATCTTGGTCCCCCTGCCGATGACGATGTTCCTCAGGGTCTGGGCGCAGAAGTCGATAATCCACTTCATCTCCACGTTGCGGGGGTCGATGTTCAGGCGCCGGAGGTTCCGCTTGGCAAGCTGCTCGTCGGAGTAGTTGAACTCGTGCTGCATCCGGGAGGTCAGGGCGACCATGGCGAGGTTATGGGCGTTCATGATGGCGTTGATGTCGCCGGTCAGCCCCAGGGAGAACGGCGTCAGAGGAATGCACTGGCTCAGGCCGCCGCCGGCAGCGGAGCCCTTGATGTTCATGGTGGGACCGCCGGAGGGCTGCCGGATGGCGGCGACGACGTTCCTGCCCCGCTTCCCGAGCCCCTGGGTCAGGCCCATGGTGGTGGTGGACTTGCCCTCTCCCAGAGGGGTCGGAGTGATGGCGGTGACGTCGACGTACTTGCAGTCGGGCTTGTCCTTCAGGCGGCCGAGGATCTTCGCGAAGTCCAGCTTCGCCACGTAGTGGCCGTGGGGCAGAAGCTCCTCTTTCTCAAGCCCGAGCTGCTCCCCCAGCTCGTAGACCGTCTTCATGCTCTTCTCGGCTGCTTCGGCAACTTCCCAGTCGGCGTGCTTCGTTGGGTCCAGCGGCATCCAGTCCTCCTTTCGGGTCTCAGAAGTCTTTGTCAGACGAAGAATGTATCAAACCGAGAAACCGGACGTTTCTCAGTAGTTAATAAGGGCGTCTATGAAACGCCGGTTCATGTGCCTGAGGTTCTTGCTCATGATGATGGCGATTTTCTTGACGATCTGGAAAGCGAGGGCCACGTTTTCCTTCTCCAGCTTCCAGAACTCCTCCTTGGGCAGAAGAAGAAGCTCCGAGCCTTCCAGTGCCTTTGCCGAGGCCTCGTGCACCGTCTTTTCCATGATGGAGAGCTCGCCGATGAAGTGCCCCTGGGCGAAGACCGCGAGGCGCTGTTTCCAGCCGTCGGCCGTCACCTTGGATATCTCGACCCTCCCGGAGCGGATGAGATAGATGCCCCGCGTGTCCTCTCCTTCGGTAAACAGAGTGTCGCCTTCTTTCAGCTCGATTTCCTCGATGACCGGCACCAGGCTTTGCAGTTCGGATAACTCTATGTCCTCGAACAGCCTTTGGTGTTTCAGGTCTTCCGCGCTTGTCATGGCTTTTCCCCCGTCTCTTTCTCGATTTTTACTGCACATGCCTTGAACTCGGGGATCTTCGCGAAGGGATCCGTGGCGTCGTTGGTGATGACGTTTGCGGCGGCCTCCCGGTAGTGCATCGGGATGAACACCGTGCCCTCCGGCACGCGGCCGGTCACCCGTGCCCGGATGCCGATGCTGCCGCGCCGCGAGGTGACGGTCATCCGATCGCCGTCCTGGAGGTCCAGCGCGAGGGCGTCCCGGTCGTTGACCTCGGCGTAGGCCTCGCCCGCGTGGGCCTCGATGGCCTGCACCCGACGGGTCATGGAGCCCGTATGGTATTGGAAGAGGTTTCTTCCGGTCGTCAGGACGAAGGGATAGCCGCCGTCCGTGGGCTCCGCCCCCCGCGTGCAGGCCGCAGCCGCGAAGAGGGCCTTGCCGCGGGGGAATCCGCCCCTGTAGAGGTGCTCCGTTCCGGGATGGTCGGCCGTGGGACAGGGCCACTGGATGCCGCCGTGCCGGAGGCGCTCGTAGGACATCCCGGCCAGGGCCGGCCAGAGGGTGCCGATTTCGGCGAAGACGTCTTCGGCCGAGGCGTCCCCAGCAGGGTAGCCCATGCGGCCCGAGAGGTCCTTGATGATGTTCAGGTCTTCCCGCGCCTGCCCCGGTGGGCGCACCGCACGGCGCAGGAGCTGCACCTTCCGCTCCGTGTTGGTGAACGTGCCTTCCTTCTCCGCGAAACATGCCGCCGGCAGCACCACGTCGGCCAGGGCCGCCGTCTCGGTAAGGAAAATGTCCTGGACCACCAGGAAATCGAGGCTTTCGAGCGCCTTTACCGTGTGCCCCATGTAGGCGTCGCTCAGGACGGGGTTCTCGCCCATGATATAGAGGGCCTTGAGCTTCCCCTCAAGGGCGGCCGGCGTCATCTCGGTGGATTTGAGCCCGGCTTTTCCGGAAAGCGGCCTCCCCCAGGCGGCCTCGAATTTCTCCTTCGCCCGCGGGCTCTCCACGTCCTGATAGCCGGGGTAGACGTTGGGCAGGGCGCCGGAGTCGCAGGCCCCCTGCACGTTGTTCTGCCCCCTCAGCGGGTTCAGCCCCGCATGGGGCCTTCCCAGATTGCCGGTCAGCAGGGCCAGGTTGCTCAGGGCGCTCACATTGGCCGAGCCGTGGGAGTGCTGGGTGATGCCCATGGTGTAGAAGATGCCGGCCCTGCGGGAGCCGCCGTACATCCGGGCCGCGCGGACGATGTCTTCCTTGGGCACGCCCGTCGTGGCCTCGGCGGCCTCGGGGGTGAACTCGGCGATGGACTCCGCCCAGACCTCGAACCCTTCGGTATGCTGTTCGATGAACTCCTTGTCGTGCAGTCCCTCCTTGAGGATGACGTTTGCCATGGCATTCAGCAGGGCGATGTCGGTGCCGGGCGCGAGCTTGAGAAAGACGTCGGCGAACCGCACCATGGGGATGCGGCGGGGGTCGGCGACGATAATCCTGGCCCCCCGGCGGCGGGCCTTGAGCATCTTGTTGGCGATGACCGGATGAGTCTCCTTCGTATTGGAGCCGATGATGAAGATGACCTCGGTCTTCTCGATGCCCTCGATGGAGTTGGTCATGGCTCCGGAGCCCAGGGTGGCGGCCAAACTGGCCACCGTGGGGCTGTGTCAAAGGCGCGCGCAGTGGTCGACGTTGTTGGTGCCCACCGCCGCGCGGATGAACTTCTGGAAGAGGTAGTTCTCCTCGTTGGTGCACCGGGCCGAGGACAGCCCGCCCAGGGCGTCGGCCCCGTGGGCCTCCTTGATTTCCCCGAGCCTCCGGGCCGTGTAATCCAGGGCCTCCTCCCAGGTGGTCTCCTCGAAGGTGCCGTTTCGCTTGATGAGGGGCGTGGTCAGGCGGTCGGGGCTGTTGATGAACTCGTAGCCGAAGCGCCCCTTCACGCAGAGCCATCCCTCGTTAGGGGAGGACGCTGGAGAGCTCACCCGGATGACCTCGTTGCCCCGCACGTGCAGCGTGAGCGTGCAGCCCGTGCCGCAGTAGGTGCAGACGGTATTGACCTTCCTGACGCCGTGCTGCCTTCCCTTGCGGGACCACATCTTCCCCGTGAGGGCCCCCGTGGGACAGATGGCCACGCACTGGCCGCAGAACTCGCAGTCCAGGTCCCGCTCGAAGGGGGGGCAGACCTTGGCGGTGAACCCACGGTAGGCGAAGTCGATGGCCTCCACGCCCTGCACCTCGTCGCAGACCTTGACGCACCGGCCGCAGAGGATGCACTTTTCCATGTCCCTCTCGATGAAGGGGTTGCCGTCCCTGTGCTCGTAGGTGCGCCTTTCCCCCGCATAGGGGTTTTCCTCCAGGCCGTAGTAGTAGGCGAGCTCCTGCAAAACGCAGTCGCCGGCCTTCTCGCAGACCATGCAGTCGTTGGGATGGTCCGAGAGGATGAGCTCCAGGACGGTCCTTCTCAGCTCCTCCAGGCGGGGCGTATGGGTTTGCACGTCCATCCCCTCGTTGACGGGGGTGGTGCAGGCCGTCACCGGCCTGGGGATGCCCTCTATCTCCACTACGCAGAGCCGGCAGCCGCCGAAGGGCGTGAGCTTGGGGTGGTGGCAGAGGGTGGGGATGAAAATCCCCGCCCTGGTCGCCGCCTCCAGCACGGTGGTGCCGGGCGCGGCCGAGAGAGGATTGCCGTTTATGGTCAGGTTTATCATCTTAATCCCTCGCCACTGCATTGAATTTGCATACATCGAAGCAGGCCCCGCACTTTACGCACAGGGACTCGTCGATGACGTGGGGCTTCTTCTTCTCCCCGGAGACGGCCCCCACCGAGCATGCCCTCAGGCAGGCCCCACAGCCCTTGCAGAACTCTTCCAGGACCGTATAGGTGAGCAGCTCCTTGCAGACCTTGGCCGGACAGCGGCCTTCGAGGTGGGCCTCGTACTCCTCCCTGAAATACTTCAGGGTGCTCAGAATCGGGTTGGGCGCCGTCTGGCCCAGGCCGCAGAGCGAGGCGGACTTTATGTCGTTGCTGAGCCTTTCCAGAAGCGGGATGTCCGACTCCTTGCCCCTGCCGGAGGTGATTCTCTCCATTATCTCCAGCAGCCTCTTGGTGCCCACCCGGCAGGGCACGCACTTGCCGCACGATTCGGCCTGCGTGAATTCCAGGAAGAACTTGGCCACGTTCACCATGCAGTCGTCCTCGTCCAGCACGACCATGCCGCCGGAGCCCACTATGGAGCCCACTTTCGCGAGCGACTCGTAGTCCACGGGCGTGTCGAGAAGGTTGGCGGGAATGCAGCCCCCCGAGGGGCCGCCGGTCTGCACGGCCTTGAGCTTCTTGTCCTCTATGATGCCGCCGCCTATGTCGTAGATGATCTCGCCGAGCCTGATGCCCATGGGCACTTCTATAAGGCCGGTGTTCTTGACCTTGCCGGTGAGGGCGAAGACCTTGGTGCCCTTCGACTTTTCGGTGCCGTAGGACGAGAACCACTGGGCGCCGTTTCGTATGATGTACGGTATGTTGGATAACGTCTCCACGTTGTTTATCACGGTGGGCTTGCCCCAGAGGCCGCTCTGGGCGGGGAAGGGCGGCTTGGCCCGGGGCATCCCGCGCTCGCCCTCGATGGAGGCGATAAGGGCGGTTTCCTCGCCACAGACAAAGGCGCCCGCGCCCAGCTTTATCTTGACGGTGAAGCTGAAGTTGGAGCCGAAGATGTTCTCGCCCAGGAAGCCCTTCTGGTGGGCCTGCTCGATGGCGAGCTTGAGCCTGTCGACCGCGGCGGGATATTCAGCCCTGATGTAGACATAGCCCTCGCTCGCGCCGATGGCATACCCTGCTATCATCATTCCTTCGATGATGGAATGCGGGTTGCCTTCGATGAGCGAGCGGTCCATGAACGCGCCGGGGTCCCCCTCGTCGGCGTTACAGACCATGTACTTTTTGTCGGAAGCCGACTTTTTGCACAAATCCCACTTCAACCATGTCGGGAAGCCCGCCCCGCCCCTGCCGCGAAGCCCCGATGCCTTCATTTCGGCTATCAGGTCTTCGGGCGTCATCTCCTTCAGGACCTTCTGTATGCCGCCGTAGCCGCCGACCTTCATATAAGCGTCAATGTCTTCGGGGTCTATGGTGCCGCAATCGACGAGAAGTATCTTCTGTTGTTTTTCATAGAAGGCATAGTAGCTGTCGTCGATGAGCCATTTCCGCACGGGCTTGCCGCCGATGAGATGGTCCTCCACTATCCTGCGTGCCATCTCCGGCTCCATGCCCTGATAGGTTATGCTCTCATCGCCGTCCACGACATCGACGAGGACGTCCCGTGCACAGAACCCCCTGCAGCCGACCTTCTGGTAGTGGCACGTGAAATCCACGTCCACGTCCACGCAGGCGTCGTTGATGGCCTTCTTGAAAGCGGCGATGACCTCTTTGCCGCCCGCGGCGAGGCCCCCGGTGCCGATGCATACCCGGACGATTATCTTCCTTGAGTTATCCTTCTGTTTCTGCGTCGTCATAATGAACCTGGCAGGTTTCGTTTCTGAGCCTCTTCAGCAGTTTGGAGGCGCTTTTCAAAGTCATATCGGCGTAGACTTTGCTGTTGACAAGGACCACGGGCGCGATGCTGCAGGCGCCGACGCATCTGACCGTCTCCAGGGTGAACATCTTATCGGTTGTCGTATCTTCACCCGGCGCCAGGCCGAGGTCCCTGTGCAGCTGCTCGGCGATTTTGGTGCCTCCCTTCACGTGGCAGGCCGTTCCGCAGCACACGGAGACTATGTTTTCGCCCCTGGGCTTGAGATGGAACTGCGCGTAAAAAGTGGCCACGCCGTAGAAGTGGCTGCGGGGAATGTCCAGCCTGTCGGCTATCCAGTTGAGGGCCTGCTCGGGTAGATACCCGAAGTGCCCCTCGACGTCCTGAAGGATGGGTATGGTGCTTCCGGGATTCGAACGGTACTTCTCCACCAGGGCCGAGAGCGTCTCATGCTGCTCCGCCGAAAGGGTAGTGGTCTCCTGTTCAGATGGCATAGTCATTGTCCGTTATCTTTTCCTCGGGGAAGAGTCAGACGATTATCATAACCGACGGAAAAGCCGATTATCAAGGATTATCGCCTCTCTCCCCTCACGTTTCCGGCCCGGGCGCCCCGTTGGCAAAAGTCTGCCGAAGCGCCTTCGGACGGGGTGAACATGGATATTTTAACATTGTGAAATTTCTCTTGACAAAGCCCGTATCCTGTTATAACCTATGTTACATAAGAATCATTCTAAAAGAGTCTGGCGAAAAAGGCACGATGAGCGACAAGGCGAAAGAGCGGGGCTTCAAGAGAACCCCCCAGAGGCTGGCCATACTGCGCTACCTGGAGGGAAACACCGGACATCCCTCGGCGGAGGAGATTTACAGGGCCGTCAGGCGGAGGTTTCCCACCATGAGCCTGGCCACTGTGTATAACACCCTGGAGACCCTGAGGGACCGGGGCGAGCTCCTGGAGCTTTCGATAGACCCCCGGAGGAGGCGTTACGACCCCGGCACCCACGAGCACGACCACGTCATCTGCACGTTCTGCGGACGGGTGGCCGACATCCCCGAGCGGTGCCGCGTGGAGGTGCCCCGGGGGCAGCCGGAGGGTTTCGTCATTACGGGAAGCCACGTTCAGTTTCGCGGGCTCTGCCCCGACTGCAGAAAACGGAAGGAGGTGTGAGGGATGGCGGTTTTCGTGTGCGAGAAATGCGGTGCCACCAAGGAGGCCCGGTGCAAGCCCAAAAAGTGTCCCTCTTGCGGAGGGTCGGGCACCATGGTAAAGAAAGGATAGCGGACGATGAGTTCCCTAACCGAGGCCGGCGAGCCGGTGGTGGAGAAGATACCCGGAGGGTTCCGGGTGGACGGACTGGAGCTTCGCAGCGGTAAATGCGGCTGCACATCCGTTGCGCGCTGCTGTTACTCCCTCTCCAGGGTCAAAAGAAGGAGCCCCGGGCTCATCGAGTTTACGGCCAAGATGACCGACCCGGAGACCAGGGACCTTTTTGACTGGGGGTACACGGTCGGCAAGGGCGCCCTCACCGTAGCCGTCTCGGTGCAGGATGCCCGGGACAAGGAGATCTACTCCGGCTTCATTCCTCCTCCAGTTCGGGAGTGGGAGAGGAGGGGATGGCAGGTCCTTGAGAGCCATGGACAGCGGGAGGACGGCATCGTGTGGCGGTGCGCCATGAGCAAGTGGCTATATAAGGAAGACGCACAGGGAGTACGCTTCGAGGAACTGCCCGATGACTGGACGTGTCCACGGTGCGGTTCTCCGAAGAGTGGATTCGAGAAAATATCCTGAAAGGAGGATGCCGTATGCCGAGCACGGAGCAGAACCTGAAGGACGCCTTCGCCGGAGAGTCCCAGGCCAACAGGAAATATCTCGCCTTTGCCGATAAGGCCGAAAAGGAGGGCTACAAGCAGGTGGCCAGGCTTTTCAGGGCCGCGGCCCAGGCAGAGACCGTTCACGCCCACAACCACCTCCGGGCCCTGGGAGGTATCAAGAGCACCGGGGAGAACCTCAAGGAGGCCATCGGAGGGGAGAGCTACGAGTTTCAGAGCATGTACCCGCCCATGGTCGAGGAGGCCGCGAAAGAGGGCAGGAAGCAGGCGGAGCAGTCCTTCACCTATGCCAACGAAGTGGAGAAGATTCACGCCGACCTTTATAAGAAGGCCCTGGAGAACCTGGGCAGGAACGAGGAAGTGGACTACTGGGTGTGCTCCGTGTGCGGAAACACCGTGGAGGGCGAGCCCCCGGACGTATGCCCCATCTGCAAGTCGAAGAAGGAAGCGTTCAAGAAGGTGGCCTGACTTGAGCAGGGGAGACTGGCGTATTGGCGCGCAAGAGGGATTTCCCATCCCCCTTGCGCATCCCCCTGACTTTGCGCATGGGGGACTGGCATCCCCCCTGCGCATCCCCCTGAAAGACACATAAGGTCGAGTCTCTCTCCCTTTGTCTAGCCACCTGGCAAGGAAAGTTCCTTCATCCATCTGCGCGGGCGCTTGGCCACTCCCCCCTCCGATGGCCCGCTCAAGAAAGCATGGTTTTTCCGGGACTGAAGCGTTAGAATAGAAAACCTTGCCGCACCGGAGGGTCGGAGAAATGAGTCTGCGCATTCTGGTAGCCGGTCTGGCCGTTTTCCTCGTGGCCGGGTGTGTCTCCTCCCGGCAGTACAAGGCCCGTGTCGCGGAGGTGGGCGAGCTCAAGACGGAGGTCTCCACCCTCTCGGGACAGCTTGAGGCGACCAAGAAACTCTGCGATGAGGACCGCGCCGCCCTTGCCCAGGCGAACGACCGTCTGAAGGGGAAAGTCGCCGAGCTCGGCGAGGCCAACGCCCGTCTCACCCGCGCGATGGAGGACGACCGCACGGGACTGTCCGCCGATATAGCCCGTCTGGAGTCCGAGGTCAGACAGCAGAAACTGCGGGTGGAGGAGCTCAAGCAGAGCCTGGCCCGCCGCGAAAAGGAGGTGGAGAGCCAGAAGGCGGAGCTTGACCGTCTGAACGAGGAGCTTCTGGAGGCCCACCAGGAGAAGAAGGCGGCAGTCAAGGACCTCACGGGCACCTATGACGCCCTGGTGGGGGAGCTTCAGGGGGAAATCGACCGCGGCCGCGTCGCCATCAACCAGCTCCGCGACAGGCTCTCGGTGAGCATGGTGGACAAGGTCCTCTTCGATTCCGGAAGCTCCCGTGTGAAGCCCCAGGGCAAGGAGGTCCTCGGCCGTGTGGCCGGCATTCTCAGGAAGGTGCAGGACAGGCAGATCCGTATCGAAGGGCACACGGACAATGTCGCCATCGGCCCGGAGCTGAAGAAGATATTCCCCACCAACTGGGAGCTCTCCACCGCGCGGGCCACGAATGTCGCGCGTTATCTCCAGGAGCGCGGCGTCAACCCCCGGCTTCTGAGCGTGGCGGGCTATGCCCAGTATCACCCCGTGGCTTCCAACGATACGGAAGAGGGCAGGGCCAGGAACCGCCGCATCGAGATTGTCCTGGTCCCGCTCGAGCCCGAAGAGGCGGCCCCGGACCAGGCCAGATAATTCCTCGGAGTCACGGGAGCCGGAGCTCCGGAAGGCCGCAGCCGGACTTTCTATGTGCGGTTACGGAAGAAGAATCTTCACGGACTCCATGATGAAGATGCCGCCGAAGACAAGCATCACAAGGCCGGAGACAAGGTCGACCTTGCGGGCAAGGCCGGCTCCGAACGCCCGCACCCCCTTATGGGAGAGCAGGGAGAGAAAACTCAGCCAGACGAGGTCACAGAGCCAGTGCACCACCGCAAATAGCACAACGCCCGCCGTGCCGAAGCTCACTGCGCCCGCCACCAGGGTAAGGCCGACCGTGGCCCACCAGAGAAGAAAGTAGGGGTTTCCCGCGCTCAGCACCATGCCCGAAACAAGCGAGGACGCCCCGCCCGCCTCTCCGCCCTCGCTCCGTCGGCCCGTGGGAAGCACAAGCCCCTTGGCCAGGAAAATGAGATAGCCCCCTCCGGCCAGGCCGATGGCGACCCGCACCCCCTCGGCCTTGAAAACCGTGCTCGCCCCCAGGGCGATGAGGGGGAACTCCACGACGCCGTGGCCCAGGGCGGCGAGCACGCCCGCCAGGCGGGACCTGCCCCCTTGCTGCACCACGGCCGCCGTCAAGGGGCCGGGCGAGAGCGCGCCCGACAGGGAGACGGCAGCGGCGGAAAAAAGGAAAACCACGAGCCCCTGCTGCTGCATCTCACCATTTTAGCCCGCCGGGGGACCCGGGGGAAAGCCGGCCTTTGCGCGCCAGCTTTCGGCTCAACAAGCGGGCCTGCGCCGGGGGAAATGTCTCAGGGCCTGAGAATTTTCTCCGGCACCTCCGCACGCCGCCTCCTTTGCCAGATGCCCACCTGCTTTTCCCCTTCGACCAGGGCAAAGACCGAGGCCGCCACGAGGACGATGCGCACCCAGTCCCAGAAGCCCACGGGGGCGGAGCCGAAGAGCCGCTGCACGGGCGGCAGATAGGTAAAGAGAATCTGTGCCCCGAGCACGAGGGCTATGGAGACGTGCACGGCGCGGTTGCCCAGAAGCCCCTCCCGGGAGAGCACAGGCTCCCGGAGGGAGCGGGTGCTCAGGAGGTAAAAGACCTCGAACATCACCAGCGCGTTGACCGCCACGGTGCGCGAGGACTCGATGCTTACCTCATGGAGCCTGTCCCAGAGGAACAGCCCGAAGGTGCCCACGACGATAATGATGGAGACGAAGGCGATGCGCCAGAGGAGAAACAGCGAAAGGATGGGCTCCCCCGGGTCCCGCGGGGGGCGCTTCATCACGGCTCGCTCGGCGGGCTCGAAGGCCAGGGAGAGGGCCAGGGTAACGGCCGTTATCATGTTGACCCAGAGTATCTGCACCGGCGTAATGGGCAGGACGCGGCCCGCCATGATGGCCGCGACGATGATGCCAGCCTCCCCGCCGTTGGTGGGGAGGATGAAGGTGATTGCCTTCTTGATATTGTCATAGACCGTCCGGCCTTCCTCCACTGCATGGGCGATGGAGGCGAAGTTGTCGTCGGCAAGCACCATCTCGGCGGCCTCCTTGGC
>JARRLN010000060.1 GCA_037386965.1 Nitrospirota bacterium | reverse complement strand
AGCGAAAGGAGCCGCGCCGTCCTCACGAAGGTCTTTTCACACCCGGGCATCGCCTCCCGGACCTTCGCCCTCGAAAGCCCCGAGGAGCTCCTCCGGGAGGGCCCCGACGAGCGCGTGGCCCGCTTCACCCGCTGGGCCGTGCGCCTATCGGCGGAAGCCGCGCTTGAGGCCATGGAGGGGGCGGGCCTCAAGGCGGCGGACATCTCCGCCCTGGTTGTAAACACGTGCACGGGGTATCTCTGCCCCGGCGTCTCCACCTACGTGATGGAGCGCCTGGGGCTTTCGCCGGGCATCCGGGCCTTGGACCTTGTGGGAAGCGGCTGCGGCGGGGCCGTCCCGAACCTGGACGTGGCGGCCTCCCTCCTGGCGGGCGGAGACGCCGTCTTGAGCGTGGCCGTGGAGATATGCAGCGCCACCTTCCAGATGGCCGACGACCTGAGCCTCATCGTCTCCAACGCCCTGTTCGGCGACGGACCCTCATGGGGGCGGGGCGGCGCTTCGCCCCCTCCCACCGGGAGGCCATCCGCTATGTCCACAGAAACGGCAACCTGCATAACCAGCTCTCCACGGCCATCCCGCGCCTCGTGGCTGGCGAGATGCGCCACGTGGTCGGGGAGCTCCTGGCCCCCCACGCCCTTTGCACAAAGGACGTTGCCCACTGGGCCCTGCACACCGGAGGGGAAAAGGTCATCAGCACGCTGAGGGACGCGCTCGGATTGAGCGAAGCCCAGGCGGCCCCCACCCGCCAGGTGATGCGCCGCTACGGCAACATGTCCTCCCCCACGGCGCTTTTCGTCCTCAAGGACCTGATGGAGCGGATAGAGCCCGGCCAGTGGTGCGCCCTGGGGGCCTTCGGAGCGGGGCTTTCGGTTCACGCCCTTCTGCTGAGAAAAACCCCCGCGCCCGGGGAGACGGCCTCCCCAGGTCCTTAAAAAGGAAGCTTGAGCTTTCCGCCCGGTACGGGGAGCTCGTCCATGAGGTGCCCGCCCAGGGCGAGCCTGTCCGAAAGCGCCTGCTCAAGCCCGGAGAGGCCGCCCATGGAGTCCTTGAGCTTTTGAAGCTCCCCTGTGGTCTTCTCGTTCACGGCGCTCCGGAGCTTCTCCTCCCAGGCCCCAAGCTGCTTGTTCGCCTGCTTGAGGACGGCGCTCTTGAGGACCTCGTCCAGGTCGGAGCTGAGCGCAAGGGTGTAGTCCTCGGGCGTCCCCCCGAGGGAGGCCCGGAAGGCGAGGCCCCGGATATCCCGCACCGTCTCCCTCACGGCCTGAAGGACAGCCCCGCCTTCCTTCGTCCCGCCTACATCCAGATTGGCCGAAGAAAGCTTCCCGGCAAGGGAGCCGGTGAGGCGCCCTTCCCTGACCGAGACCGTGAGGTCGAGGGCCATGAGCCCTTTCTTGACGACCAGGGGAATCTGCCCGCCGCCCAGGGCGACATCGCTCAGGCGGTAGCCGTCCACGAGGACCTTCAGCGTGTCCTCGGCGCGGCCGGGCTTGACATGGTCGAGGCTGCCCTCGATGCGCATGGCCCGGGCGAGAGCGAGCTTCTCCCCAGAGAAGCTGAAAACCGTAGGCTGCCCGGTCACGCCCTGCTCGCTGGTGATATCCGTGAGCCTGCCCGAGAGGTCCCCGGCCTTTAAGCCGAGGTCCGCCCGGGCCCGGCGAATGAGAAACTCCGGCGCCGGGGTGCGCTCGGGGAAATGGACGTCGAGCCCCGGGGCCCGGGGCGGCTTGACGGCCTTGGGCTCGCCGGCCTTCTCCTGCCTTGCGGGCTCGAAAACCTTCTGGATTTTCCCGTACCAGAAGAGGCTCCTCTGCACCCAGAGGGCGGCCTTCTGCCCGGCCACGAGGCGTGTGACGTTTCCCAGCCCCTCCGGGGTGACGCCGTATGTCTCCCGGAGCCTCCGGACGTCCTCGGCAGGCATCCGGGCGACCTCCCGAATGCGCCGGTTGAGGTCGAGCCGGGTCTTGGTGAAGTCCTCTTTGGCCTCCTTCAGTTTGGCCATGTCCGCCCTGAGGTCGTCCCTCAGCTCCTTCACCCTCACGGCCGTCCCGAGGGGGTCGGTGCGGGCGGTCTTCTTCGCCTCTTGGACACGCTTCCTGTAGTCCTCGAATGTCTCCTTGTCCGGAAGGTCCCGGAGGCGCTCCTCCCAGCGGGTCTTCGTCTGCCCGACATCCTCCCGGAGGCTCTGGGCGGCCTTGAGGGTGCGGAGGTCGGCCTTGTCCATGACCTCCTTGATGCTGGGAAGTGTGAGGGTGGGAAGGGCGAGTCTCCGCTTCTTTTCTTCGGGCTTTTCCTTCCTGACCTTTCGTACGGCGCCCGATGTCTTCCGGGGCGTTCCGAAGCGCACGCCCTGCAGGGCCATCTCCTCGATGATGACCTTCCGCTCCAGGAGCCGCATGCCGTCCATGGTGAAGGCGATGCGCGAGACCTCGACGGCGTTTTGCATGGGCTCCTCGGGGTTGGTGACCTGAAGCCTCTTGAGGGTCAGGCCCACGGGAAACAACGTGAGGTCCGCCCCGTCCAGTTGCACCTTGGCCCCCACCGCCCGGGTGCCCGCGCTTTCTATGAGCGCCTTCACGTAGGAGTCCACCAGGAGAAACCAGAAAACCACGATGACGCCCACCAGGGCGGCGAAGGCCAAGAGGCCCTTCCAGCGTATCCATTTCATCGCAAATACTCCCCGGCCCCGGAGACGGACTTGTAGAGCCTGTAAAACCGGGTGCCCTTGAAAAAGGTCATGGCGCGGGACCTTTCCACCCACCGCATCACGTGCTCCCGGTAGCGGCGGATGGCCAGGTTGGTGGCAAGAAACAGGGGAATAAAAAGAGCAAGGGACACAAGGAGGCTCCCCATCGTGACCGTGTTATAGAACCTCTCCAGTCGCCAGGGAGCGGAGTTGTAAAGAGAGGTCCAGAGTCCCTGGAGCGGCCCGGCCCGGAGCACCGAGAGGCCCACCCGGTGAAACAGCGGGTCCAGGGGATAGGCCAGGGCGGAGAAGACCCCCAAGCCCACCAGGAATGCCGACACATTGACCCGGAGGACGAGGACCAGGAGCAGGACGAACAGATTGTGCAGGCTCAGAAGCGGCGTCAGGCCGGCCACCATGGCAAAACACAGGGCCAGGCTTATCTGGCCCGGCTCCGTCTCGGAGTTCATTGCCCTCAAAAGTTTGGCTGCCGCCCGGAGCATCCCTTACCTCCTTGTTAATGTTAGCCGAAAACTCTCCGCCGTGAAAGACCCCAACCCGGCGTCAGGCATAGTAGATGATGAGATAGCCAAGCAGAAACAGAGCAATCCAAAGAACGGTCATCCCCACGGGCCAGTGCCTGATTATGTCGCCGGGGTAGACCTGCCTCTCCCTCTGGATGCGGTCGCGGATCTCCCGCCGTCTCCCCGGTCCGGCGAAACGGAGGAGGAAGGAATCGAGCCCTATCTTGAGCGCGGCCGTGGGGTTTCTGCTGAACCAGGTGAGGAAACCGGGCACTCTCTCGAAAGCCGCTCTCCTCAGGACCGCCTCCACCTCGCCCATGGGCTGCCTGACGACCCAGGCCAGGGCGTCGGTCCCCCTGCGGTAGAACCAGTCGGTATCCAGGCTGATGGTGTTTGTCCGCTCCAGATACCGGAGCATCACGAAGAAGGCCAGGGCCGAGAACATGAGTATCTGGAGCTGGCCCACCACATGGGAGCCCGTATAGGGCTCGAAATGCACCCCGTAAGGCAGAATCCTGTAGAGCGCCTCCGGGTAGACGCCCAGAAAGATGCAGAGAAAGGACAGAAAACCCATGGCCAGAAGCATGTTCACCGGAGGCTCCTTCGGCCGGAGCCCGGAGTCCCGGGCGAAGAAGACGAACCAGGGAAACTTGATTCCCGCATGGAGGAAGACCCCCGCCGAGGCGAGCGTCAGGAGAAGCCAGATGACCGTCATGTGGCCCTCGCCCGCCGCGGCGATGACCATGGACTTGCTCACGAAGCCGCTGGTCAGCGGAAAGGCGGAGATGCTGGCCGCCCCCACGAGACAGAACGTGAGGGTGAGGGGCATGGTGCGGTACAGCCCCCCCAGCTCCGTGCACTTGCTCTTCCCCGTCATGTAGAGCACCGCCCCGCCGGACATCATGAGCAGGGCCTTGTACAGGATATGGGCGAAGGCGTGGGAGACGGTCCCGTTCAGGGAAAGCTCGGTGCCGATGCCGATGCCGGCCACCATGAAGCCCACCTGGTTGATGATGCTGTAGGCCAGGATGCGGCGCATGTCGTTCTCCAGGATGGCGTAGACGATGCCGTAGACGGTCATGATGGTGCCGGCCCAGAGCAGGACCTCCGCCCCGGGGAAGGCCCGGGCCAGCACGTAGACGGCGGTCTTGCTGGTGTAGGCGCTGAGGAAGACCGTGCCGGCCACCGTGCTCTCGGGGTAGGAGTCCGAAAGCCAGGCCGAAAGCGGCGGGATGGCGGCGTTTACGGCAAAGCCCAGCAGGATGAGCCAGGAGGCCAGCCCCGTGAGGCCGATGTATCCGAAGGCGAGGCTCCCCGTCTCGTAGTACCGCATCACAATGCCGAAGAGGAGAAGCAGCCCTCCCGAGAAATGCACCACCAGGTACCTGAGCCCGGCGAACTGCGACGCCCTCGTCCCCCTGCCCCAGATGAGATAGGCCGAGGCCAGGGCCATCGCCTCCCAGAAGATGAAAAGGCTCAGCATGTCTCCCGCGAAGACCACTCCCAGGGAGCTTCCCACGTAGAAGAAGGCCGCCGTGTGCTCGCCGCGCCCCTTGACGTGCAGGGCGAAGAGCATTCCGGCGAAGGCCATGATGACGAAGACGTACCCGAAGACCAGGCTCAGGCGGTCCACGCTCCCCAGCACCAGCTCGTGCCCGAGGAAGGGCGCCGTGAAGGCCGTCCCCTCCGTCATGTTCATGACGTTCAGGAAAGCCACAACGGGCACGGCCAGGAGAAAGAACTTCTTCACGCCCCCCCGGAGGAAAGGGGTCACCAGAGCGGCGGCCAGGAAGATTATGGCCGGGGGCACCCAGCTACCAGTCATAGTAATCTTCCTTTCTGGTGAGCAGGAGCTTCCCCAGTATCTTGGAAACCGCTATGATGACCACGCAGGAGATGAACCCGTAGAGGGCGAAGAACCCCGGCAGCCGCTCCCACGAGAAGTCCGGGTGCCCGGGGACGAGGAAGCCCAGGACCAGCAGTATCGCGAGGACGGCGTAGAAGGCCGCCCTGAGGACCCTGGCCGCCCGGGGCGAGTCTATCACCCGGCCTTTCTTCACGTCCCTATCCCCCGCCAAGCACACCTCCCGCTACCATGCCGGCAAGGTCCAGAAAGAGCGAGGGCCTGAAAAACAGGGCCATCGCCCCCAGGGCGGTCAGCACCAGGGGAGCCACCATGAAAAGGGGAGCCTCGCGAAGCCCCGCGGCCTCCCCCTCGGGCAGCGGCCTGAAGAAGGCCCGGTGGACGATGGGGAGGAAATAGCAGGCGTTCAGGACCGTGCTTGCGGCCAGGACGATGAGGAAGCCCGGCTCCGCGGCCTCCACCGACCCCTGCGCAAGGTACCACTTGCTTATGAACCCGCCCAGGGGCGGGATGCCTATCATGGAGACGGCCCCCAGGGAGAAGGCCGCCATGGTGAAGGGCATCCGCCGCCCGATGCCGTCCAGCTCGCTGACCCGGGTCTTGTGCGTCGCCACGGCAATGGCCCCGGCGGTGAAGAAAAGGGTTATCTTGCCGAAGGCGTGAAGGACGATGTGCATCACGCTCCCGGTAATGGCCGACGGCGAAAGGAGCGCGGCGCCGAGCACGATGTAGGAGAGCTGGCTTACGGTGGAATAGGCGAGGCGGAGCTTGAGGTTGTCCTGCTTGAGCGCGATGAGGGACGCCACGACGATGGTGAAGGACGCATAGTAGGCCAGCGCCGTACCCAGTCCCATATCGCGGAGGACCCCCGCGCCGAAGACGTACAGGGCCACCCTCACCATCACGAAAACGCCGGTCTTCACCACGGCCACCGCGTGAAGAAGCGCGCTCACCGGCGTGGGGGCCACCATGGCCGCCGGCAGCCAGGAGTGAAGCGGCATCATGGCCGCCTTGGCCACCCCCAGAACGAACAGGACGAATATGGCGATGAGCACTCCCCGCTGGACCGCAGCCGGGAAGAGCCCCCCCGGGGCGAAGTCCAGGGTTCCGGCGGCCCAGTAGGTGAAAACCACCGCGGAGAGCAGAAAAAGGAGGGACGTCCCCAGGAGATAGACGAGGTACTTTCTGGCCCCCTGCATCGCCTCGGGGGTTTCCTCGTGCCCCACCAGGGGGAAAGTGACCAGGGTGAGCACCTCGTAGAAGATGAAGGTGGTCAGAAGGTTGGCCGCGAAGGCCACCCCCATGGTCGCCGAGAGGGACACGGCGAAGCAGACGAAGTACCGGGTCTGGGCGTGCTCGCCCTCGGCGCGCATGTAGCCGATGGAGTAAAACGAGGTGATTATCCAGAGGAAGGAGGCCGTCAGCGCGAAAAAAACACCCAGGGCGTCCACCCTGAAGGCGACTTCGAGGCCGGGGAAGAGGGCAAAAAGCCTGAAGGAAAGCTCCTCGCCCCGAAGCACCAGGGGCACCATGGAGGCCACTATGGCGAACTTGCCCACCGCGGCCAGGATGGTCCATGTCTCCCTGAGGTTGGGGTGTCCGCGGGACAGGCGTATGAGCAGGGCCCCCACAAGGGAGACCAGGACGGCCAGGAGGGGCAGCGGGGACTGTACGCTCGCCATCCCTATAGACCCCGCGAAAGGAGCATGTCGGCAGCCCTGTGGGCGACCTCAACGGGCACCGAGGTCGCTATCCCGAAGACCACGCAGAGCCCCGCCATGACTAGCGTGGGAAGAAGCATGCTCCACGGCGCTTCCCGGCCGGAGGCCGAAGCCGCCCCCTCTGGACCGGCAGGGGCCCAGGACTCCTCGGCCACGGGCTCGCCGAAGTAGATGCTCTCCACGATGCGCCAGAAGTATACGGCGGTCAGCACCGAACTGAGCAGGATGACCGCCACCACGTACCACATGCCGGCCTCCAGGGCGCCCAGGGCCAGGTACCATTTGCTCACGAAGCCCACCGTCAGGGGAACGCCTATCATGGAGAGCGCGGCCACGGTGAAGGCCCCCATGGTGAGGGGCATTTTCCTGCCCAGCCCCCTCAGGTCGGCAATCCGCAGGATGCCCGTCCTGTAGACGACCACGCCTACGACCAGAAACAGGGCCCCCTTCATGAGGGCGTGGTTCAGGATGTGAAGCAGGCTGCCGGTCATGGCCGTCCGGTTGGCCATGGCGGCGCCCAGGACGATGTAGCCAATCTGTCCCACGCTCGAGTACGCCAGCATCCTCTTGATGTCCCTCTGGGCGATGGCCAGGACCGAGCCAGCCAGGACGGCCACGGAGCCCAGGACCACGAGAATGGACATGAAAGGGACCACCTCGGCGTCGAACCTGGGGCTGAACACGCTGAACATCACTCGCAGAAGGGCATAGGCCCCCACCTTCGTGGAAGTGGCGGCCAGGATGGCGCTTACCGGAGAGGGGGCGGTGGCATAGGCGTCGGGCATCCAGACATGGAGCGGAAAGAGGGCGAGCTTGAGGCTCAGGCCCACCGAGAAGAAAGCGAAGGCCGTCAGCACCACCGTCGAGCCGTAAAGCTCCGGCAGGCGGTGCGACAGGTCGGCCATGTTCAGGGTGCCGGTGACCATGTAGAGGTGGCCCACCCCGAGGAGGATGAAGGTGGCCCCTATGGTGCCGAGGATGAGATAGTTGTAGCTTGCCGTGAGCGCCTCGTTGCGCCTGCCGGAGGCGATGAGGGTGTAACTGGCCAGCGAGCTTATCTCGATGAAGACGTAGAGGTTGAAGATATCCCCGGTTATGACGATACCCAGAAGGCCGGCCACCAGAAGCATGAAGGCGCTGTAGAAGACCCCCAGACGGCCGGAGGGAATCTCCGCCTCGATACTCTTCTTGCAGTAGAAGGCCACCAGCACGGCAATAAAGGACACCACCACCAGGACGAATCCGTTGAGGTAGTCCACGACGTACTCGATTCCCCAGGGGGGCTGCCATCCCCCCAGCCAGTAGCTGATGCGGCCGTGGGCGAGCACCCCACGGAGCAGAAACAGGGACAGGACAAAGGAGGCCGCCGAGGCGGCCAGTGCCGCCCAGTATCCTAGGTCCCGCCGGAGGAGCCGCAAAAGGGGGATGAGCACGGCCGTCACCAGGGGCACCACGACCACCAGGACGGGGAAGTCCTCGACCAGCCTCACGGCAGCTCTCCCTTTTTGCGCTTCCTCTCCAGAATGCGGTCCTCCTCTATGGTGCCGAAGGCGCGGTAAATCCTCACAATGAGGGCGAAGGCCACCGCCGTGGTGCTCACCGAAACGACGATGGCCGTGAGGATGAGGACGTGGGGCAGGGGGTTGTCGTACCTCGTGGCCCCCGCCCAGAGGATGGGCGCCGTGCCGCCCTCGACCTTGCCCATGGCGATATAGAAGAGGAAAACGGCCGTCTGAAAGATATTCATCCCGATGATCTTCTTGATGAGGTTGTTCTTGGCTATCATGGCGTAGAAACCCACCATGGCGAGGACTATGTAGAAAAGATAAGGGTATTCCGTGGTGAACAGGGAAAAGGGGCTCACTCGCCGCCCTCCCCGCTCCCCCGGTCGGCCGTGGCGAAAAATATGGTTATCATCACCCCCGAAACGGTGATGCCCACGCCCACTTCGATGATGAAGATGCCGATATGGCTCGCAAAATGAGGGTCTCCCAGCGGAAGGACGTTGTATTGAAGGAAGGCCCCTCCCAGGGCCAGGGCGGCCAGGCCCACTCCGGCGTAAATGAGCACGCCCGCGCTGTCCAGGATGTCGCTTGTCCTCCTGGCCATGTGCGCGCGGGCCTCCCGGAGGCCGAAAGCCAGGCAGTACAGGATGACGCTTGCCCCCAGGATGACCCCGCCCTGGAAGCCTCCCCCGGGCCCGCTGTCGCCGTGGACGATGACATAGAAGCCGAAAAGCTGGATGAACGGGATAACCACCCCCGAGACCGTGCGCCTGATGATGTCCACACCGGGCCGCTCATTCATCCGAGACCCTCCTCAACAGAAGAATCACCCCGATGCCGGCCGTGAATATGACGGTGGTCTCCCCCAGGGTGTCGTACCCCCTGTAGCTGGCCAGTACGGCGGTAACCATGTTGACCACCCCGGTCTCCTCCTCGGCATCCTCGATGTACCGCGGGGCCACGTGCCGGTAGGCCGGGGCGTCGGGGTCGCCGAAGTGGGGCATGTCCAGAGTCCCGTACACCAGGACCAGGGCCGTGATGCACATGATGAGGAAGACCCTCTTGGAGTGGCGCTCCAGGGGGTTCGCCTCCTCTCGCCGTGCGGTCCTGCTGACGGCGGCGATGAGCAGGACCGTCGTGATGCCCGCACCCACCGAGGCCTCGGTGAAGGCCACGTCCACGGCATTGAGCCGCGTCCAGACCAGGGCCATCAGGAGGCTGTAGGCCGACAGGACCATCCCCGCCGAGAGCAGGTCTTTCAAGGAGACCGCCGCCACGGCGCATACGACCAGGAGCACCAGGAGAAGGACATCCATCAACGCCTCTTCTCTCCCCGCGCCCAGGGCTTCACCCCCGCCACGTGGGCGGCCTTCGCTATGGCAAAGGTGGCCGTGGGGCTCGCTATATAAATGAAGACGATGACCATGAGGAGCTTGACGCTCACCAGCGAGAGCCCTTCATGAACAACCAAGCCCAGAAGAATCATGGCCTGCCCCAGGGTGTCGTTCTTCCCCGCCGGGTGCATTCTCGTGTAGAAATCGGGCATCCGCACCACGCCCACAGCGGCCACGGCCACGAAGAAGCACCCGATGGCCAGAAACGCCCCCGTCAGGACGAGCCGCCAGTGCATCAGTCCAGCCCTCCCGTCTCCGTGTATTTCAGAAACGCCAGGGTGGCTATGAAATTGATGAGGGCGTACACCAGGGCTATGTCCAGAAACTGGGGCCTCCCGTAGATGAACCCTATCAAGGCGATGAGGACGACGGTCTTGGTTCCCATCATGTTGACGGCCAGGACGCGGTCGTAGACGAGGGGCCCGCGGATGGCCCGGTACAGGACCAAGAAGATGGCAAGAATGAGGACGAGGGCAGCCGCCTCAAACATCTCCCCTCTCTATCCGCTCCACCCGGCGGGGCATCTCTCCGGCCAGGAGGGATTGGGCCGCGCTCCTGGAGATGGTGTGCACCAGGAAGGTCCCCTCCCGCGTGGCCTCGATGGTGACCGTGCCCGGCGTGAGCGTTATGGAATTGGCCAGGGTGGTGATGCCCAGGGCTTCCCTGAGCCTCGTATCGAACCGGATGACAGAGGGCTCGATGGGAAGGCGGGGGTGAAGAGTCACGTAGGCCACCTCCAGGTTGGCCTTCACCACCTGCCAGAGGAGCCAGGGCAGATAGGCCAGAAACCGGACGAGCTTCCGCAGCCCGCGGCCCAGCCGGGAGCCCGGGGGCACCAGGAGGTCGTGGGAGAAAAATGCCACCAGGAGGCTGCTCGCGATGCCGTTTACGATATGGAAAACGTCCAGATGCCCCGACAGAAGCAGCCAGAAAACGAACATGAGCGCACATGTGACGGCAAAGCTCACGAGCACCTCCCGCAGGAACAAAATAAGTCAATATTATACATAAAACCCTGGGAAAATCCGGCTGCACCCGGGGTGAGGATGGCTCTTGCAATTTTCAGCAGCATGTGCCACATTTTAATGTGATTTTGTGGGTTGCCGGTACAGACCTCAGGCGGCGAGGAGCGGCGGGTAGCTTCTTCGCCCTCTTTTCATTGGTGCATGGATAGGGACGAAGGCCGCCAGGAACCCCTGGAGGAGCCTCAGGCCGAGAAGCTCCCGCTGGACGCCCGACTCCTCTCGGAGGCCGTCGTCGAGTTCAACATCTCCCGGCGGAACGTGGGCCTCTACCCTCCGGGGCATGCGGCCATCAGGAGCTCCATCCTCCGGGCGCACGACCTCTTCGGGAAACTCTTCGAGCTTCGGGACGCCATCACCCTGGGTATCGCCGAAGACTGCCTGATGGTGGACGAATACGCCCTGGACAAGAAAAACCCTGTCTATCGAGAATGCGCCTTGAGCTTCCACGAGAGGGGGATCGCCAGCGTCACGTTCCTGAAAGGCTTGAGCGAGGAGGAACTGACCGTCCTGAACGAGCTGCTCACAGACAACGCCGTCCCGCCCGGCCAGGGGCTGGCGGACCTGGGCCGGGAGCGTGGACTCGCCAGGATACGCCTCACCCCCATCGATTACTCCCACTTTACCTTCGTCGAAGGCACGGCCTCCGGCGAGACGGAAAGGTCCGCCCTCTGGGAAACATACGCAAGGGGCATGCTGGAAGGCACCCTGGTCTCGGAGGAGGCCCACGAGGCCCTCCTGGGCGCCCCCGCGGAGGAGGTGGCCGCACTCATCAACCAAACGGCGCCCGGCGGGGAGGCCCCTCAATCCTATGAGAGGTTCATCACGTCTTACCTCAAAGGCAGAGGGAAGACGGGGCTTCAGGCGGAGGGAATGAGCTCCCTGTTCTCGGTCATCGAGAACCTCTCCCCGGAACTCAGGAAACAGCTCCTCGCCGAGACGGCCCATTTTCTTTCCTCCGACCCCGAGGACGCCGAAAGGGTCCTCAGGGAGATGACCGCGGGGAACATGGACCGGATACTGGACGTACTGAAGGACTATGACGCCATGGTCCCCGAGACCCTGCGCAACGTCATAGCCAAGCTGAGCGCGGTGGCCCCCAAGGAGTTCGTCTTCGACCTTCGCATGTCCGGCGATGCCGTGGTCCACGACATCCAGATGGACAACGAGTTGACGGGCCTGTTCCGGGAGGACAATTTCGAAAGGTACGTAAGCCGCGATTACCAGGAGACCCTGAACGCCATGCTCAGGCAGAGGGCCAGAGGAGGCGGCGAGCCCCTGAAAGGCCTGCCGGAGCAGTGCAGTGAAGAGGCCGTGGAGCGGACGGCGTCGGACGTGATGGTGGAACTCCTTCAGTCGGGCCCGGCGGAGGGCGACGTCCAGGGAAGGATGCTCGCGACGCTCGTGGACCTCACGGAGAAGTTCATCGACACGGGACGCTTCGGCGACGCCCTGGCCCTGTATGAGAAAGTGGTCCAGCACGCCGGCGGGCCCGACGCGGTGGAGCGCTTCTCCTCCGAGGAATTCCACGAGCGCGTGGTCGAGGCCGTCCTCGCATGGGGCTGGAAGAGCCGTGAAAGCGCGACCGGGCTCGTCCTGGGCATGGGGAAAACAGTGGTGGAGCCCCTCATGGACGCCCTCATCCGCGAGGGGCAGGCAGGCAGGCGGAAATACATCCTGACGCTCCTCAGGGCCCTGGGCGAAAAAGTCGTGCCTTCCGTCCTCACGAGGCTTCAGGACGAGCGGTGGTATGTCCTGCGGAACATGGTCTATCTCCTCCGTGAGTGCGGCGAGCCGAGGCACGCCGAGCAGGTCCGCAAATTCGCGAAGCATCCGGACCTCAGGGTGAGCATGGAGGCCCTCCGCACTCTCCTGTCCTTCGGGGCTCCGGAAGGGGTGCCGCTTTTGAAGCTCTACGTCCAGTCCCAGGACCTGGAGACACGGACGCAGGCCGTCAGGCTCGCCGGGTTCTTCAAGGTGGCGGAAACGGTGCCCCTTCTCGTCGAGCATCTGGAGAGGCGGGACGTCCTCGGAAACGAGGCCGTCCACAAGGTGCCCCTGGTGCGGGCCCTGGGAGAGATAGGCGACCCCCGCGCCATCGCCTCGCTCGTGAAAATGCTGAAGGCGAAGAGCTTCATGTTCCGGGGGGCGGCGGCCGAGCTCAGAAGGGAAATCTTCAAGAACCTCTCGAACTATCCGCCCGAGGCCAGGGAGCCCGTCCTCCGGCTGGGGCTCAGGCAGTCGGACCCGGAGATACGCTCCCTCTGCGAGCAGCTCCGCCGGGAAGGGGACGGCAATGCATAAGGAAGCCCTCGCCGTCATTGCCGACATGATGACCGCTCTTTCCAACTGCGCCCTGTATTCCCGCGAGCACTCCTCCGTGAAGCGGTTCGCCCAGAAGGCCGTCTCCGGCCTCGAAAACCTCTACGTGGAGGACGCCGTCACCTTCACCATCCTGGGCTCGAGCCTTCTCGTCCAGGATCGGCTCGTGCAGCAATGGGGCATTCACGTGGGGAGCTTCATGACGAAGCTCCGGAGAAAGGGGATAGAGCGCCTCGTCCTGAGGAGGGGCGTCGACGCGGAAGAGCTGACGGACTTCCTCCAGAGCCTTGCCTCCCGCAATGAGGAGCCTTCCTCCTCCCGGCACATCTCCCTGGGGGTTATGGAGATAAAGGCCGGAGCCTCCGCGGGAGCCGCCGGCGTCGTACGCGAGAACACGGAGCGGGTCAAGCACGTGCACCAGGGGCTCGCGCACCTGGGGACGCTGGATACGGCGGGGCTGGAGGACGTTGTGGTCTCCTTTCTCGGAGCCATACGGAAAGAGTCCAACATCCTGGCCGCCGTGAGCCCCGTGAAAAGCCACAACGAATACACCTTTGCCCACACGGCCAACGTCACGGTGCTGTCCATCTTCCAGGCGGAGTATCTGGGCGTGGAGGCGGACACGCTGCACGAGGTGGGCCTGGCCGGCCTGCTCCATGACATCGGCAAGATGTTCGTGGACCCGGGCATCCTGGATAAGCCCTCCAAGCTCACGGAGGACGAATGGGAGAAGATGAAGCTCCATCCGGTCTACGGGGCCCGCTACCTGGCGTCCCTGCAAGAGGTGCCGAAACTGGCCGTCATCGTGGCGTTCGAGCACCACATGAAGTACGACGGCTCGGGCTACCCCCGCCCGGGCCCGGGGAAGGCCGGCTGGAAACAGCACATCATCAGCCAGATCGTGGCCCTGGCGGACTTCTTCGACGCCCTCAGGACCGAACGCCCCTACCGGAAGGCCCTGGAGGTGCCGGTGATACTGGGAATGATGGAGGAGTCCGCCGGCCGGGACTTCAACCCCCTGGTGGTGGAGAACTTCGTCCGCGCCCTCAAGGAATGCGGCGCGGCCTAAGACTCGCGCTCACCGCCTCTTAAACGTCCCTCCGGTGTTTTCCTCGCCCTCGGGCCATGTGGTACATTAGAAGGATGAAAAGAATCGAGGTCTACGATACCACCCTCAGGGACGGGGCTCAGGCCGAGGACGTCTCCTTCTCGGTGGAGGACAAACTGCGCATCACCCAGAAGCTGGACGAGCTGGGGGTCCACTACATCGAGGGCGGCTATCCGGGCTCCAACCCCAGGGACACCGAGTACTTCGGGAAGGTCCGGGGGCTGACCCTCTCTACATCGCGCCTGGTCGCCTTCGGCAGCACGCACAGGGCCGGCCAGAAAGTGCAGAAGGACCGCACCGTCCGGGCCATCCTGGAGGCGGGCGCCCCGGCGGCCACCGTCTTTGGAAAGACATGGGATTTCCATGTCCGGCACGCCCTGAAGGTCTCCCTGGAGGAGAACCTCGGCCTCATCCATGACACGGTGCGGTATCTCGGAGAGCGGCTGGAGAAGGTCTTCTTCGACGCCGAGCATTTCTTCGACGGGTACAAGAGGAACCCCACCTATGCCATGGAGTGCCTCCGGGCGGCCCAGGCCGCCGGGGCGTCCTGCCTGGTCCTCTGCGACACCAACGGCGGCTCCCTCCCGGACGAGGTGCGCGCCGTCGTCCGCAAGGTCGTCAAGGAGATGAAGAGCCCCGTAGGCATCCACGCCCATAACGACTCCGACTGCGCCGTGGCCAACTCCATCGTGGCCGTCAAGGCGGGGGCTTCGCACGTGCAGGGCACGATGAACGGCCTGGGGGAGCGCTGCGGCAACGCCAACCTCTGCTCCGTCATCGCGGACCTGACCGTGAAGCTCCGGTACGAGACCATCGGCGAGCAGAGGCTCACCCGCCTGCGGGACGCCTCGCGGTTCGTCAGCGAGATAGCCAACCTGAGCCATTTCCGCCGCCAGCCCTTCGTCGGCGACAGCGCCTTCGCCCACAAGGCGGGCATGCACGTCAGCGCCGTCCTCAGGGCCGCCGAGACCTACGAGCACGTGGACCCGGCCCTGGTGGGCAACTCCCGGAGGGTGCTAGTCTCCGATCTGGCCGGCGCGAGCAACATCCTGAGGAAGGCCAAGGAGTTCGGCATCGAGCTGGACCCGGCGTCCCCGAAGGTCCGGAAAATCGTCGCAGAGCTGAAGGACCTGGAGAACCAGGGCTTCCAGTTCGAGGGCGCGGAAGCCTCCTTCGAGCTGCTGATGAAAAAGGCCCTGGGGCTTTACCGGAAGACCTTCGAGCTCATCGGCTTCCGGGTCTTCATCTCCAAGCGAAGCGAGCACGACAGCACCATGCATGAGGCAACCGTCATGTTGAAGACCGTCCCGGACGGGGCCGTGCATCACACCGCGGCCACCGGAAACGGTCCGGTGAACGCCCTGGACAGGGCCCTGAGGGACGCCCTCCTGAGGGACTACCCGGTCCTCTCGGAAGTGAGCCTTCTGGACTACAAGGTCCGGGTGCTGAACGCCCGGAGCGGCACCGGGGCCAGCGTGCGGGTGCTCATCATGTCCGGGGACAGGCAGGGCAGCAGGTGGGGCACCGTGGGCGTCTCGGAAGACGTCGTCGAGGCCTCCTACCAGGCCCTGGTGGACAGCATAGAATACAAGCTCCTCAAGCTGGAGGAACGGTAGACGGCCCTCGGGCCCCTCTCCGTCGGGGTTTCCCATGGATGCATTTCGTTTGACCACTTCCTTCTCGCCCGCGGGGGACCAGCCCCAGGCCATCGGGGCGCTCTCGGAGAACGTCCGGAGGGGAAAGAAGCACCAGGTCCTCCTCGGCGTGACCGGCTCGGGAAAGACCTTCACCATCGCCAACGTTATCGAAAAGGCGGGTCGGCCCGTCCTGGTCATCGCGCACAACAAGACCCTGGCGGCCCAGCTCTACGGCGAGTTCCGGGAGCTCTTTCCCCGGGACGCCGTGGAGTTCTTCGTGAGCTACTACGACTATTACCAGCCCGAGGCGTACCTGCCGGCCACCGACACTTACATCGAGAAGGACGCCATGATAAACGACGACATCGACCGCCTCCGCCACTCGGCCACCCGGGCCGTGCTGGAGAGGCGGGACGTCGTCGTGGTCGCCTCGGTCTCCTGCATCTACGGCATCGGCTCCCCGCAGGACTACGTGGACATGCACCTGGTGGTGGAGGAGGGAATGCACACCGAGAGGGACGTTCTCCTGAGAAAGCTGGTGGACATGCAGTACGAGCGCTCGGACGCCGACTTCAAGCGGGGGTGTTTCCGGGTGCGGGGGGACGTGGTGGAGGTCTACCCGTCGTTCTCCCTGGACAAGGGGATACGGCTGGAGTTCTTCGGGGACGACATCGACCGCATCGCCGAGTTCGACCCCCTGACGGGGAGCCGCATCCGGCGGCTGGAGAGGTTCGCCCTCTTCCCCAACAGCCACTGGATAACGCCCCGGGAGAGGCTGGAGCCCGCCCTGGAGCGGATACGGGAAGAGCTGGCCCAGCGGACGGAGGAGCTTCTGCGGGAGGGCCGCACCGTGGAGGCCGAGCGCCTGGAGCAGCGGACCATGTTCGACCTGGAAATGCTCCGGGAGTTCGGCTACTGCCACGGCATCGAGAACTACTCGCGCCACCTGAGCGGGCGCGCCCCCGGCGAGCCCCCTTACACCCTCATCGACTATTTCCCCGAGGACTATCTGCTCATCATCGACGAGTCCCACGCCACCGTGCCCCAGATAGGAGGCATGTACGAGGGCGACCGTTCCCGGAAACGGACCCTGGTGGACTTCGGGTTCCGGCTGCCCTCCGCCCTGGACAACCGTCCCCTGACCTTCGCGGAGTTCGAGCACAGGGCGGGCCAGACCATTTACGTATCGGCCACGCCCGGACCCTATGAGATAGAGAAGTCCCGGGGGACGGTGGTGGAGCAGATCATCCGTCCCACCGGGCTCATGGACCCGGAGATGGTGGTCAAAGCGGCCCGGGGACAGGTGGACGACCTGCTGGGGGAAATCAGGGAAAGGGCGGCCCGGGCCGAGCGCGTCCTAGTCACGACGTTGACGAAGAAGATGGCCGAGGACCTGACCGAGTACTACACGGAGCTCGGGGTGCGCACGCGGTACCTGCACTCCGACGTCAAGACCATCGAGAGGGTGGAGATTCTGAGGGGGCTTCGAATGGGGGATTTCGACGTCCTCGTGGGTGTGAACCTCCTCAGGGAGGGCCTGGACCTGCCGGAGGTCTCCCTGGTGGCCATCATGGACGCCGACAAGGAGGGTTTCCTCCGCTCGGAGCGCTCCCTCATCCAGACAGCCGGGAGGGCGGCCAGGAACGTCAACGGCAAGGTCATCCTCTACGCCGATACGGTGACCGGCTCCATGGAGAGGGCCCTGAAGGAGACCGCCCGCCGCCGGGCCATCCAGGCCCGGTACAACGGGGAGATGGGCATCACCCCCGAAACCATCAAGAGCAACATCAAGAACGTCCTCAGCTCCATCTATGAAAGCGACTACTGGACCGTGCCGGCGGCCGAGGAGGAGCCGGCCGCGTACGCCGCCGACGAGGAGACCCTGAGGAAGCTGGAGGCCGAGATGAAGGAGGCCGCGGAGAAGCTGGAGTTCGAGCGGGCCGCCCTCATCCGGGACAGGATAAAGGAGATAAA
>JARRLN010000059.1 GCA_037386965.1 Nitrospirota bacterium | reverse complement strand
ACCTGGGCGCCGTGCTCCGAGAGGATGTCTATGGCCCTGGTGCCCTCCTCCTCCACGGCCCGGGGGTGGCCGTCCATCTCCACAAGGAGCAGGGCCTCCGCTCCCACGGGAAGCCCCGTGGGCTTGAAGCCCTCCACGGCGGCGATGGCCTCCCGGTCCATGAACTCCAGGGTGCGGGGGATGACCTTGGCGGCGATGATGGCCGAGACGGCCCGGCCGGCCCCCTCTACGTCGGCAAAGGAGGCCAGGAGCGTGGTCACCGCGGGGGGCTCCGGGAGTATCTTGAGCCGTATCTTCGTTACCACCGCAAGGGTGCCTTCCGAGCCCACCAGGAGGCGGGTGAGGTCGTAGCCCACCACGCCCTTGTGGGTGCGCACGCCGGTGGTGATGGTCTCGCCGGTGGGCAGGACCGCCTCGAGCCCCATGACGTAGTCCCTGGTGACCCCGTACTTCAGGGCGCGGGGGCCCCCGGCGTTCTCGGCCACGTTGCCCCCGATGGTGCAGACGTGCAGGCTCGCCGGGTCCGGGGGGTAGAAAAACCCGTGGGCGGCAAGCTCTTGCTGAAGGCGGGCGTTGACAACACCGGGCTCCACGGTGCAGGCGAGGTTGGCGGTGTCCACCTGGAGGATGCGGTCCATCTTTTCGAAACTAAGCACAATGCCCCCGCGCGAGGGCACGGCCCCCGCGGTCATGCCCGTCCCCGCGCCCCTGGGGACCACCGGCATCTCGCGGGAGGCGGCGTAAAGGAGAAGGCGCGAGACCTCCTCGGCGCTCTTGGGCCAGGCCACCATGGAGGCCCGCCCCTCCATGCCCGAGGCGTCGAAGCCGTAGCACAGGAGGTCCGCGTCCTCCGTGGATATCTCGATGCCTTCAAGCTCCATGACTTCCTATTATCCCACAGCCCCGCGGGGGGCGTCATCCCGGGCCGCCCGCTTCAGGGCGCACGCGCGGCAGGCCGGCTCGTCCCTTCCCCGGCACAGGCCGGCGATGCCCCGGTGGCAGAGGGCGAAGTCGTACTTCAAGGGGTCCTCGGGGTCCAGGGCCCGCAAGGCGGCGGTTATCTCCACCGCTGCCGGCCAGTCGTTCCCGCGCCGGCGCGTGAGGCCCAGGCACCGGGCCACCCGCCCGATGTGGGTGTCCAGGGGGATGACGAGCCTGCTCTTGGGAATCTCCGTCCAAAGGCCCAGGTCCGTGTCCCGGTCCCGGACCATCCATCGAAGGAACAGATTGGGCCTCTTGCACGCGCTCCCCGTGCGGGGGGAGGGGAAGAGGTAAGCAAGGCCGCCGGGCCTTATCGGGCTTCCGTAGACGGGGGAGGTGTCCACCGCGGCGGCCTCTGCCATGAAGCCCGTGAGGGCTGCTCCGGTGTCCTGGTGCCCGGGGCTCCAGTGCCGGAGGAAGGCCGCCTTCAAGGTGTAGTACCGCCGGAGGAGGACCGAGAGGACATGGAGGAAGGCCAGGATGTCGCGCTCCTTCTGAAAGCGATAGGCGAGGCCCTCGAACCTCCGGGCCGCGGCCGGCACGTCCATTTCCCTGAGGCTCCGGGCGGGCCGGTCCCCCAGGGGGTGGAGAATCCCCTCTATCACCGGAAGGAAAAGGCCCACCCGCCCGTAGGCCAGCGCGGCGGCGATGAAGCCCGCCACCTCGGCGTCCTCCGCCCTCCGGTAGCGGCGGGGCACCTGGATGGGGTCGTGGCGGAGCCGCCCGGCGAAATCGTAGGTGCGGTAGAGCTGCTCCAGGGTTTCCCCGAGCCGGGCCTTTCTTCTCACCGGCTTCCGGAGTCGTACTCCCTGAGGATGTTTATGAAGTCGCAGGGGAACAGAAGGGAGCCCGCCGGGGAGGTGTAGACGACGGAGCATATCTCGTACTCCGAGCGGAAAAGGCGCTGGACCGTCTCGGGCTCGGCCCTGTAGAGATACAAAAGAGCCACCGCGCGCACCAAGCCGTCCACGATGACCCGCTCCCGAAGAATGGTATCGTACACGCTCACAAGCTCCAGGGTGTTGGTGAGGCCCCCCCTCAGGGAGTCCACCATGTCCCGGATGTGCCCCTCCATGGCCTCGGGCCGCGCCAGAAGGCGCGAGGCCTGCTCCCCCACGGCGAGGTTGCGGGCGTGCTCGGCGTTCCAGGAGACGGGCTCGTCCCGGTCGTTGACGTACCAGGCGAGCTTGTCGTCCTGGAGGCTTTCAAGCTCGGCGGGCTCCTCGTAGCGAAGCTTCTCCACGCGGCTTACTTCTTCGAGCTTCGGGGTGCCGATGAGATTGTAGTGAAAAAGGTTGATGCACTTCACCCGGGGGATGTACCTCTTGAAGTCCTCCACGCTCAGGAAATGCTTTTTCACGGCTCACCTCGGAGGCTCGGGACTAAAGGCCAGCGGCCCCTCTACTATAATGGAGAGCTCCGGAGGCTGTCCAGAGGGAGGGGGCTTTCGGAGGACCGCGAAGCCTCAGGGAGGGTTCGTTCAGGAGGTCTGAAAACCGCTTGGGTTTAGAGCGAAGTTGATGCTTTAGACTGCAGCCTTTCACGTTCTGATGACTGTGCGGCATCACTCCGAAGTAGCTGGAAGGACGGCGGTTCTCTACCCCTGAGAGTGCGGCGGTGGCAGGACGGCGCAGGCGGCGCGGCCCATCAGGGCTCCGTGCCGCTGTGGCATTCGTAGCAGACCCCGCCCTTCCAGAGGCCCCCTATGTCGACCGGGTGCCTGAAGTCGAGGCCCTCCTCAAAGTCCGAGGCCTGCTCCATGCGGCGCCCCGAGCCCTGCTGAAGTATCACGTGGCAGGTGCGGCAGTCGTTGGGGATGGTCGTGCCGGCGGCGCTCTTGTGGCGTCCGTCGTGGCAACGCATGCAGCCGCGGGAGATGAAGTGCGCCGTGTTGTCGGGGTAGTTCGTCCACCTGGCCCTCATAGAGGGAAACACGGAATTGGAAAAGGCGGCCTGGACGGCCTTGACGGCATTGGCTATGAGGGGTTGGTGTTTCGAAAAGAACTGCGGGTAGCTTTCCCTGTAAAAGCCCGTGATGGCGTTTTCGATGCGGCCTGCGGCTTCGTCAGCCGAGGGATATTCCTTTTCCATCGCCTTGACGGCGACCCGCTTGATTTCGGGGATGCCACGGTCTATGCCGCCGTTTGAGATGGCCATGTCGATTTCGTAGTCGGGGCTGTGGAATGTGTGGCTCGGGTGGTTGTGGCAGTCGATGCAGTCCATCACGCGGGCGGCCTGGGCCCGGGCGGGTTCCTCCTTCGAGAGCTTGCTGCCGGTTTCCCGGTATACGATGGACTTTCCGGTCCCGAGGTCCGTTACCCTGACCCAGGGTATGTTCTGCCTGAGCTTGTCGGTGGCGATGTACTCGACCCTTATCTCCGGGCTCGTATGCCAGTGAATGCCCTGTCTGCGGAACGTGCCCGGCCTTCCGCCGCCGACCTTCAGGAGCATGACGAGGGGCCAGGGGGTGTTGGGCTTGTCATAGAGATAGTGGTCGAGATGCCGCTCCATGGCCCCGAAGAACTTCGCGGGCCAGTGGCAGCTGAGGCATTCCTCCTGAAGGGGCCTCAGGTATTTGATGGGGTTTGGTATCGGCCTCGGGTAGGTGTTTGCGATTGTCGCGTAGACCTGATAAAGCCCCGAAAGCTTCGACCTCGCGTACCACCCCGCACCCGGCCCTATGTGGCAGGCCACGCACTTTACCCGGGCGTGCGGGGAATGCTGGTACGTGGTGTACTCCGGCTTCATGATCGTGTGGCAGGTCGTCCCGCAAAAGGTCACCGAGTCCGAAAACTGATACGCCTGGTATATGCCCACCGAGCTCATCAGCACGAAAGCGAGCGTGCCCAGCAAAAACACGAGCGAGGCGTTTCGGTGGCGGGGCTTGTTCAGGTCTATGGAAGGCCACTTGAGGCGGATCACCTCGCCCCTCTTCTGAAGCGACCGCCACCGGACGTACATGCCGAGAGGTATCAGCAGGAGGCCGGCCACCAGCGCCAACGGCAGGACCAGGTACAGCAGGATGCCGAGGTAGGGGTTTGTTATGGACGCCAGGAAATTGATGACGAGAAGAAAAAGTATTATCGCGCCCGAGACGACGGCCACCACCGCCCCGGCAAGGCTCACCCAGTTATGGACCGATTTTGGAAGCTTTCTTTCTCTCACTGGCTTAAACCAAGCGGCCCGGACGAGGTCGCAAGGGAGGCACGAGGCCGTTTTCCACACGGAGACGACGTGTCGCTTCGTTTCCCTCCTCTGGACATGAGTAGAAATTAGCACCAAAGAAAAGGGGTGTCAAAAGGCTGTCCAACCTGTCAGCTGAAAGAGGTTCGGCGGATTTGTGGCTTTGCTTCTCGCTGGCGGAACGTTCGGCATCGCATCAGTCCTGAATGAAATCTTCAACAGGTGCGTTTTTTCCAATACGCGCGCCCCGTAGTGAAATCCACTTCCATCGGCCTTTACGCGCTAAGCGTGGCCCCGGCAGGCGCCCTGTAGCGCTCCGTCCCGGCCCGTCCCCCCGCCCCCATCCCTTGTTGACAGGGCCTACATTTTTGTCCTATCATAACGGCAATAGGTTGCCGACTGCCACAGTCGGGAAAAGGAGTGCGACCCGTGACGAAAGAGCATCCCATGCCCGAGAAGAAGAACCGGGAGCTGACCGCCGTGCTCGAGGTCAGCAGGGTCCTCACCGAGAGCTTCGACCTGGAAGTGAACCTCTCCCGGGCCATGGACATCCTGAGCCGGCAGCTGGACATGCAGCGGGGGTGCGTCTTTCTCCTCGACCCCCTGAGCGAGGAGCTCCGCATCGCCGCGGCCCACGGCCTGACCCGGGAGGCCGTCAGGAAGGGGAAGTACCGCATCGGGGAGGGCATCGTGGGGAGGGTCATCGAGACCGGAAAGCCCATGTTCGTCCCGGACATCGGCTCCGAGCCGGCCTTCCTCAACCGCACGGGCTCCCGGCCCACGAAGGAGGGGGTCTCCTTCATCTGCGTGCCCATCCGGATAGAGGGGCAGACCCTGGGGGTCATCAGCGTGGACCGCATCTACGCCCGGGAGAGCGGGGGCCTGGACGACGACCTCCGCGTCCTGGCCATCGTAAGCTCGCTCATCGCCCAGTTCGTCAAGCTCTGGGGGGCGTACCGGAGGACCGAGCAGGAGAAGGAGGCGCTACGCTCGCAGTTGAAGGACCGCTACAGCGCCCCCAACATCGTGGGGGAGTCCGACAGGTTCCGCTCGGTCCTGAAGAGCGCCCTCAAGGTGGCCGACACCATGGCCACGGTGCTTCTGCTGGGAGAGTCCGGGACCGGCAAGGAGCTTATCGCCAGGACGCTGCACTTCCAGAGCAGGCGGGCCCGGGGGCCCTTCGTCCCGGTCAACTGTGCCGCCCTGCCGGAGAGCCTCCTGGAGGCGGAGCTCTTCGGGGCCGAGAAGGGGGCGTTCACCGGGGCCACCACGCGCCGGGCGGGCAGGTTCGAGGCGGCCCGGGGCGGCTCCATCTTCCTGGACGAGATAGGGGAGCTGCCCCTGGCCGTGCAGGGCAAGCTCCTCCGGGTGCTCCAGGAGCGCACCTTCGAGCGGGTGGGAAGCTCCCACCCCATCAGGGCCGACGTCCGGGTCATCACGGCCACCAACCGCGACCTCTCCGGCGAAGTCCGCAGGGGCGCTTTCAGGGAGGACCTCTACTGGAGGCTCAACGTCGTGCCCTTGGTGCTGCCGCCCCTGAGGGAGCGGAAGACCGACATCCCCCTGCTGGTGAACCATTACCTGGAGCGCTACGGAAAGGCCTACGGAAAGCGGGCCGCCCTGAGCGAGGAGGCCATGGAGGCCCTGGCCGGCTACGCCTGGCCGGGCAACGTCCGGGAGCTGGCCAACACCCTGGAGCGGATGGTCATCATGAGCGAGCGGGAGACCCTGGATGTGGAGGACCTCCCCTACGGCATGACCGACCCGGCCCTGGCCGAGCCCCTCACGCCCGCTCCCGGGCGGAAGCAGTCCCTCACCTCCGAGGTGGTGAGCCTCGAGCGGGAGCGCATCCTCCGGGCCCTGGCCGAGAACGGTTACGTGCAGCAGCGGGCCGCCGCCGCGCTGGGCATCACCCAGCGGCAGATGGGCTACAGGATCAAGAAGTACGGGATAAAGCTGGCCGGATAACTCTTCTCCTCCGCCCCGGGCCCTTCGGACAATGCCCATTGGAGTGTTCCCCATCGCGGCCAGGTATGGCCCATGTGATGGAGGACACAGACGTCCTGTTCCCTTCTTGGGGTTAATAATGATGTGAGAGAACAGGGAATCGGCCGCCTTTTCGGAGCGCCCGGGAGACACCTTTTCCGTTACGTGGTTGTTCCCTCCGTGATACCGGCCGCATTCCTCCTGGTGGCCTCGATGCCGGTTGACGTTCTGGGATGTCGGAATCGCGGACTGCTTGCGGTGGGGATAGCCATTGTTGGCGCCCTGGGCTCATTGGGCGCTTCCATGAGGGCGGTCGTGGGAAGGACTCGCTCCGAGCCTCATACGTATTGGTGGGTTTTGAGCGCGCTTGTCATGATGATGCCGGCCGTGGTCGTCGTTGTCCTGGCGCGCTGACGCACACATGGATGTTCTTGCATCGCCCCCTGTGAGCTGCTCGCACCAGGCCCGGAAAAGCGTCGCCTGTGCACGTCATCGCTGAAGCGTCCCTTGCCAGCGGAGTGCGGCGGCTGATATCATGTGGTCACCGGGCGCGGGCGGGCTCGGCCCGCAGCGACCGAACATTAAAACGTCTTTCGCCTTTGAAAGGAAAGTCACCGCCCAGGGCGAATTAAAAAGGGTCCGTGACCCCGGGCGTGGCCCGGAGCGATTTGAAGACGATGCGGCCCGGACCGGCCGGAAGACCGGCCGGGTCTTCACGGTGAACCGGAGGGGCCGTGGCAGGTCGCAGGGGCCGTGGCCCCCGAAATCCGTTCTTCGGGAGTAACGATTCATGCCCACAAACATGCGCATGGCTGAGCTTGCCCAGTTCGTCAGGGAGCCCAAGATAGCCTACTTCTCCATGGAGATAGGCCTCCTGAACGACATGCCCACCTACAGCGGAGGCCTGGGCGTGCTGGCCGGCGATACCATCCGCTCGGCGGCGGACCTGAAGCTACCCATGGTGGCCGTCACCCTTGTGCACAGGATGGGCTACTTCAAGCAGGAGCTGGAGCCCGACGGCACCCAGGGGGAGAGGAGCGCCCCGTGGGACCCGGAGCGCTTCACCACACTCATGCCCGGGCGCGTCGCGGTGCAGATAGAGGGCCGGCAGGTGCTCGTGCAGGCGTGGATGTACGTGCAGGAGAGCATCACCGGGGGGAAGGTCCCCATCTTCTTCCTGGACACCGACATGCCCGAAAACAGCCCCGAGGACCGGCAGATTACCCACTACCTCTACGGCGGAGACCAGCGCTACAGGCTCGTGCAGGAGGCGGTCCTGGGCATCGGCGGGGTGCGCATGCTCCGGGAGCTGGACTTCCAGATCAGGAAATACCACATGAACGAGGGGCACGCCAGCCTCCTTACCGTGGAGCTTCTCAGGGAGTACAAGCGCGACATCGAGGAGGTCTGGGACGAGGACCTGGTCTGGGACGTCAACCGCATCCGGGAGCTCTGCGTCTTCACCACGCACACGCCCGTGGCGGCGGGCCATGACCAGTTCCCCTATGGCCTTATCCAGAAGGTCCTGCCCGATATCCTGCCGCTTCATATCCTGAAGCGCCTGGGCGGGCAGGAGAAGCTGAACATGACCCTGCTGGGCCTGAACCTCTGCGAGTACGTCAACGGAGTGGCCAAGAAGCACCGGGACGTCTCCCGCACCATGTTCCCCGGCTACGAGATCTTCTCGGTCACCAACGGCGTGCATTCCTATACCTGGACCGCGGACCCCCTGAAGCGCCTCTTCGACCGGTACCTGCCGAGCTGGGCGAACGAGCCGGAGCTCTTCGTCCGCGTGGGCCGCATCCCCGACGACGAGCTCTGGGCAGCCCACATGGAGTGCAAACGGAAGCTCATAGACATGGTCAACGCCGCCACGGGGGAGGACCTGGACAGCGAGACCCTCACCGTGGGCTTTGCCCGGAGGGCCACGGCCTATAAGCGGGCGCACCTCTTGTTCTGGGACGTGGAGCGCCTGGCCCGCATCGCCGGGGGGAAGGTGCAGTTCATCTTCGCGGGCAAGGCCCATCCCAAGGACATCCCCGGCAAGGAGACCATCAAGCAGGTCTTCGAGAGCGCCGAGGAGCTGGAGGGCAGGGTGAAGGTCGTCTACCTGCCGGGCTACGACATGCGGCTCGCCCTGGAGCTGGTAAGCGGGGTGGACGTCTGGCTCAACACCCCCCTGCGCCCCCACGAGGCCTCCGGGACCTCGGGGATGAAGGCGGCCCATAACGGGGTGCTGAATTTCAGCGTCCTGGACGGCTGGTGGATAGAGGGCCACATAGAGGGCTACACCGGCTGGTCCATAGGGCCCGCCCCCACCGAGACCACCCTGGGGGCCTCAAGCGACAAGGGCGACGCCGACGACCTGTATGAGAAGCTCGAAAAGCTCATCATCCCCACGTACTACGACGAACGCTGTACCTGGATACGGATGATGCAGAACGCCATCGGCAAGAACGCCTACTATTTCAACTCCCACCGGATGATGCGCCGCTACGTGACGGAAGCCTATATCAGGTAGCCTGGCCGTCCGGAAGCGGCAGAGCCCTTCCACTGTGCTTTTTTGGCATACTTCCGCCACCTTCTTATGAACGCCTTTTGTTGGCAACGTGTTCATAATCTGTTATGAAATCTGCCTCCGCGGGCACCGTAGCGGAACGGGAAGGCAATCCTCCGGGCGTGCTCAGTTTTTACGCAGGGCAAAAAGCGAGAAGAATCAAAACCTTCGTCCGGAGAAAGGGGATTCCTGCCGGGGGGCTTTCCGGGGATGGCCGCGGAGCCTGATTTCTCGGCCTCCGAGGGCGAGAGGTTCGGCACCCTCCCTTGCCGGCGGGGGTGCCGGTCCTCGCCGCAGGCCTCCTCATTTCAGTTGACAGCCCGCCCTTTCACTCTAAAATGAGAGTATGGGAGATGCCCGCCGGACTGGCCGGAGGCGGACACACGCATCGAATGCAGGGCACGGACTGCGCGAGAAGGGGAGGAAATCCCCCGAGAAGGAGGGCACGATGAAGACGAAGGTACTGGCTGCCGTGGTTGTGTTGGTGTTCATGGTTGCGGGCACCGCCCTGGCGGCGGACATCATGGTGAAGGACAAGCCGGACCTTGGCAAGTACCTCACCGACGGGAAAGGGATGACCCTGTACTACTTCAAGAAGGACGAGCCGGGTCAGAGCAACTGCACCGGCGGCTGCCTGTATAACTGGCCCGTCTTCTATGCCGGGGAGGACCCCTCCGTGGGCGAGGGACTTGCGAAAGACGACTTCGGCACCATCACCCGGTCCGACGGAGAGATGCAGACAACCTTCCGGGGGTATCCGCTTTACTACTATTCCGGCGACGGTGGGCCCGGTGACACAAAAGGGGAAGGGCTGGGAGACTCCTGGTACGTGGTAAACCCCGAGGGCTTCGGCACGATGGAGAAAAAGGGCGGGTACTGAGCCCGGCGGCCCTCACACCCCCGTAACATCAGGCGAGGGCTCTTCCGAGAAGAGCCCCTCGCGTTCATGCGGGGTGCCTCAGGGCCTGCCGAGGCCCTCTTTTTTGAGGGTCTCGATGTCCACGCCCCGGCCCGCGCAGCAGCCGGCAAGCTTGCCGTCAATGGCCACCGCAGGAACGGAGCGCACCCCCAGGGCGCGGGCGCGGTCGGCCACCGCGGGGTCCTTCATGTCCAGGACGGTCACCTCGCAGGAGGGGCAGGCGGCCCGCCTCACCTCGGCCACCGTCTCTTGGCAGACCGGACAGCCCGCGCTGAATACCTCGATGGTCCGCTTCGCACTCATCTTCCCTCTCCTTTCCGGAGGGTCCGTATCTCCGGCCCTCCTCCCTTTTTCCTTGAGCCTTCTTCCCCCCGGCCCCTCCAGGGCCGCCAGGATGGGGCAGTCCTCGAGGGGCCCCCGGCCCCGGCATTCCTTGACCAACCGGGCCAGGACGTCACGCATCCTCTCCAGGGTCTCGAGCTTCCCCTCGATGTCGGCCAGCTTCTCCCCGGCCTGCTGCTTTATCCGGGCACAGGAGACACCCGGGGCCGCGCGCAGGGCCAGCAGCTCGCGGACCTCCTCCAGGCTGAACCCCAGGTCCTTGGCCCTGCGGATGAAATGCAGCCGCCGGAGGTGCTCCTCGCCATAGACCCTGTAGCCGGACTCCCTGCGCGGGGGCCTGGGGATAAGCCCCCTGCGCTCGTAAAAGCGGATGGTCTCCACGTTCACGCCTGCCCCTCTGGCCAGCTCCCCTATCCTCATCTCTCCTCCTAACTCCAGTATAAACCCCGTACCCCACTCCAGAGTCAAGGGGCCACGGGCCCAGCGACTTAACATTGAAATGTCCTTCGCCTTTGAAGGGGAAGACACCGTGCAGGTGGGAGTTAAAAAGGGGCTGGCCCCCGGCAGGCTCGGCCTGCATCGACCTGACACCGGTAAGCCCTTCACCGTTGAAAGGGACGGCACTGGTTACAACGAGTTAAAAAGGGGGTCCGTGACCCGCAGGCTCGGCCTGCACCAACCTGACACCGGTAAGCCCTTCACCGTTGAAAGGGGCGGCACTGGTTACAACGGGTTTAAAAAAGGGGTCCGTGACCCCGGGCTCGGCCTGCTGCGATTTAACATCGGGATGTCCGTTGCCGTTGACAAGGAAGTCACTGGCTATGGCGAGTTTAAAAAGGTCTGGACCCGGAGGTGCTGTCTTCATTATCATGGAGGCATGGCTGACGAACTGCAGAGCCGCCTGGAGGCGCACGTACGGTTCCTGGCCGGGGAGGTGGGGGTGCGGAGCTACGACCTTCCCGGCAGGCTCGACCGGGCTGCGGATTACATCGAGGAGGCGATGCGAGCCGTGGGCCTCCAGGTCACGCGGCAGCCCTTCCGCTACGGCAAGCAGACGTTTTATAACGTCATCGGGGAGGCGCCGGGCGAGCTTCCGGCCGGGGAGGGGTTCTACGTGGTGGGGGCCCATTACGACACCGTCCAGGGCTCACCGGGGGCCGACGACAACGCAAGCGGGGTGGCGGGCATGCTGGAGCTGGCCCGCCTGACGGCGGAGCGGCCCCTCCGAAGGGCCATGCGCTTTGTGGGGTTCTCTCTCGAGGAGCCGCCGGTCTTTCGCTCAAGCCGGATGGGGAGCATGGCCTACGCCCAAAGCCTCAGGGAAGAGGCGGCCCCGGTCCTGGGGATGGTATCGCTGGAGATGATAGGGTATTACTGCCACCTGAAGGGCTGCCAGTTCTATCCCCTCCGGCTCTTCAGGCTCTTCTTTCCCCGGCAGGGGGACTTCATCGCCTTCGTGGGGGACGTGGCCTCCCGGCGCTTCACCAGGCAGATGAAGGCCCTCTTCGCCGAGCACTGCGCCCTGCCCGCCGAATGCCTGAACGCCGTCCGGGCCGTCCCCGGGGTGGATTTCTCCGACCACTACTCCTTCTGGAAGAACGGCTACAGGGCCTTCATGGTGACCGACACCGCCTTTTACCGCAACCCCTATTACCATGCCCCGGGGGACACGCCCGATACACTGGACTACGCCCGTATGGCCGAGGTGGTGCGGGGCCTCTACAAAGCCTTCGAGGGGGGCCAACCCCCTTTTTAAACCCGTTGTAACCAGTATGGTCTTTTCAAGGGCTAAAGGCATTTCGATGTTAAATCGCAGCAGGCCGAGCCTGGGGTCACGGACCCCTCTTTAACAACCTTGACGGTTCGCTTTCCTTATCAATGGCGAAAGACATTTCAATGTTAAGCCGGGGCAGGCCGAGCCTGGGGTCACGGACCCCTCTTTAACAACCTTGACGGTTCGCTTTCCTTATCAATGACGAAAGACATTTCAATGTTAAGCCGGGGCAGGCCGAGCCTGCCGCTGCAGGCCGCGCCTGCGCCGTTGCCTTTGGGGCGTGGAGGTTTTAAAATAGGAAATTCCATGCCTTCGGGGGAAAACAGTGAAGGAGATTCCTCTTCGGGAGATAGACTGGATACTTCTGGACCTGGACGGCACTCTTCTGGACCGCTACTTCGACGACTATTTCTGGGAGCACCTGGTCCCCGAGAGGTATGCCGAGAAGCACGACATGACCTTCGGCCGGGCCAGGGAGATACTGCTTTCCACCTACAGGCGGCACGAGAGGACGCTCAAGTGGACGGACGTGGATTTCTGGAGCCGGGAGCTCGACCTGGACATTCCCGCCCTCAAGGAGCAGATTCGCCACCTCATCGAGGTGCACCCCCACGTGGAGAATTTCCTCGCGGCGATGAAGCGCGAGGGCAAGCACGTCCATCTTCTGACCAACGCCCATTACAAGTCCGTGGACCTCAAGTTTCGAAAGACCGGCATCGGGCATTACTTCGACTCGGTCGTCACCTCCAACGAGATAGGCGCCCCCAAGGAGCAACAGGAGTTCTGGCGGCGGGCGGAGAAGAGGGTGGGTTTCCAGAAGGAGCGCTCCCTCTTCGTCGACGACAGCGAGACCATCCTTCGCGCGGCCCGGGACTATGGTGTCAGGTATCTCCTTTTGAAGGGCCGGGCCAGCTCCCGGGAGGGCCCCCGGGTGTCCGCGGAGTTCCCCTTCATCCGGGACTTTAACGAGCTTCTGGCTTCTCGGGCTCGGCCCGCAGCGACGTAACGTCGAAAATGCTTTATACCCATGAAAGGACGGACACCGTGCAGGTGGAGGTCAAAAAGGGGTCCGTGACCCCGGGGGCTTCTTCCTCCTTCAGGCGGGGGTAAACGTGCAGAAGGAATATGTCGATTTCCTGGTCATAGGGGGCGGGGTGGCCGGCCTGAGGGCGGCCATCGAGCTTGCCCCCCATGGGGAGGTCCTCGTGGTGACCAAGGACATTCCCACCGAAAGCTCCTCGGAGTACGCCCAGGGCGGGGTGGCCGTGGCCCTCTCGGACGAGGACCGGGTGGGAATCCACTACCGGGACACCATCAGGGCGGGGGCGGGCCTCTCGGACGAGGAGGCCGTCCGCATCCTGGTGGAGGAGGGGCCCGGGCGCATCCAGGAGCTCATCTCCTGGGGGGCCGAGTTCGACCGGGAGGGGACCAAGCTGGCCTTCACCCTGGAGGCCGCCCACTCGCGCAAGCGCGTGCTTCACGCCCACGGGGACGCCACCGGGCGGGAGCTGGTGAGGGTCCTCATCGGGAAGGCCAGCACCTTCTCCACCGTGCGGCGGTATCCCTTTGCCATGCTCGTGGACCTGGTCGTCTCCCGCGGGGTGTGCCTGGGGGCGTACGTCCTCAGGGACCGGAAGGTGCGGGCCGTCCTGGCCCGGGCCACCGTCCTTGCCACCGGGGGCGGGGGGCAGATCTACTCCATAACCACCAACCCGCCGGTGGCCACCGCCGACGGGATGGCCGCGGCCCACCGGGCGGGGGCGGAGATGAAGCACATGGAGTTCGTCCAGTTTCATCCCAGCACCAGGACGAGCCATGTGTACCTGGACCTCAGGCACCACGACGCGGGCTTCGTAAAGGAGCGCTTTCCCCGCATCTACTCCACCTGCCTCACCTACGACGTGGACATCACCGGCGACCTCATCCCCGTAAGCCCCGCCGCCCATTACATGATGGGCGGGGTGCGCACCGACACCCAGGGGGCCACCACGGCGCAGGGCCTCCTGGCCGCCGGCGAGGTCGCCTGCACCGGCATCCACGGGGCCAACCGCCTGGCCAGCAACAGCCTCCTGGAGGGCCTGGTCTACGGCGCCCGGGCCGGGGCCTCGGCGGTGAAGTCCAATGCCACGGCGCCCGAGCCGCCCCTGGAGCTGTCCGCCCCGGTGCGCACAATCCCCCAGCACGACGAGATACGGGGAAGGCTCCGGAGGCTCATGTGGGAGAAGGTGGGCATCATCCGCTGCGGAGAATCCCTCACGCACGCCCTCGATGAGCTTGCCCTGTGGGAGTTCATCCTTACCAACACCTACGCCACCCGCCGGGAGCTGGAGCTGAAGAACATGCTCGAGACCGCCCTGCTCATCACCCGGGGGGCGCTCAAGCGGAAGGAGTCCGTGGGGGCCCATTACCGGACGGACTCCCCCAAGGGAGAGCCCGGGGCCTTCCCCTGCCCCGCGGGTTGACCCGCTTCGGCGAGAATGGCAAAACCCCGCGTTTTTCCTTTATAATAAAAGACTTCTTCTTTTCCGGCCCAGTTTGGGCGAATACCTTTCGGGAGTGAACAGAAAAGGGCACTGGTGCCCCTGGTGCCCCCAACAATCGGCTGACACGAAATTCACAGGAAAAACTCTTCTCCGGGAAGGGCTTGCAGGAATCTGGTGACCCGGGTTACTTTTCCATTGACTTGCACAAGATGTTGTGGTTTAATGTCATGAATTTCAGTGGCGGACACAAATTCTTGTTCGTCTTGGGGAGGCGGCATGAAGGACTGCGAGGGGCTTGGGGAGTGGATCCGATGTCTCAGGTGTACCTATCTCTGCACGGCGCGCTGCCCTCTGGAGGGCAAGGACGTGATGGAGAGGCTCGCCTCATGGTACAGGAGGCGGGAGGCTGAGAGGGCCGCAAACGATGACGGGCGCAGATATTCCTTGAACTTCAAGAAATAATTTCCAATGGGAGGATGAATGGAGACAACCGGAGGCAAGCTTGCGCTTTCACCCAATGCCCGGAAGGTGCTCGTGGCACGTTATCTGAAGAAGGACCAGGAGGGGAAGGTGGTCGAGCAGCCCGAGGAGCTTTTCCGCAGGGTGGCCGGGTGCATAGCCGCCTCGGACAAGCTGTACGGCAAGGGCGAGGACGAGGTCCGCGAGCTCGAAGAGGTCTTCTACGGGATGATGGCCTCCATGGAGTTTCTACCCAACAGCCCCACCCTGATGAATGCCGGGCGCAAGCTGGGGCAGCTCAGCGCGTGTTTCGTCCTGCCCGTGGAGGACTCCATGGAGAGCATCTTCGATGCGGTGAAGAACGCCGCCATCATCCACAAGTCCGGCGGGGGCACGGGCTTCAGCTTCTCCCGTCTCCGGCCCGCCGGCGACGTGGTGGGCTCCACCAAGGGCATCTCCTCCGGGCCGGTGTCCTTCATGACGGTGTTCGACACCGCCACGGAGGCGGTCAAGCAGGGGGGCACCCGCAGGGGGGCCAACATGGGGATGCTCCGGGTGGACCATCCCGACATCATCAGGTTCGTCACCTGCAAGGACGACAACGCCAAGCTCAATAACTTCAACATCTCCGTGGCCCTTACCGACGCGTTCATGCGGGCGGTCGCCGAGGGCCGCACGTACCAGCTCCGAAGCCCCCGCACCGGGGCGGTCACCGACACCCTGGAGGCCCGGGAGGTCTTCGGGCTCATCGTGGAGCACGCCTGGAAGAACGGGGAGCCGGGCATCGTCTTCATGGACGGGGTCAACAGGTGCAACCCCACCCCCGTGCAGGGGGCCATCGAGTCCACCAACCCCTGCGGGGAGCAGCCCCTCCTGCCCTACGAGTCCTGCAACCTGGGCTCCCTGAACCTGGCCGTCATGCTCAAGAAGACGGAGGCCGGGGGCTCGGAGGTGGACTGGACCAGGCTCCGGGAGGCCACCCACCGGGCGGTGCACTTTCTGGACAACGTCATCGACGCCAACCGGTATCCCCTGGCCAAGATAGAGGAGATGACCCGGGCCAACCGGAAGATAGGCCTGGGAGTGATGGGCTGGGCGGACATGCTCATCAGGCTGGGCATCCCCTACAACTCCTCCGAGGCGGTCCGGACGGCCGAGGAGGTCATGGGCTTTATCCAGGAGGAGGGCCGCCGGGCCTCCGCCGCCCTGGCCGGGGAGCGGGGCGTGTTTGCCAACTTCCCCGGGAGCGTCTACGACGGGCGCGTCCGGGTCAGAAACGCCACCGTCACCACCATCGCCCCCACGGGCACCCTGTCCATCATCGCCGGGTGCTCCTCGGGCGTGGAGCCCCTGTTTGCCGTCAGCTACGTGCGCAACGTCATGGAGGGGACGAAGCTCATCGAGGTCAACCCCCTGTTCGAGGAGGTCGCCAAGGACCGGGGGTTCTGGAGCCGGGAGCTCATGGAGCGCATCGCCGAGCAGGGGAGCATCAACGATTTCGAGGAGATACCCGAGGACGTCAAGCGCGTCTTCGTCACCGCCCACGACGTCTCGCCCTGGGAACACGTGGGAATGCAGGCCGCCTTTCAGAAGCATGTGGACAACGCCGTTTCGAAGACCGTGAATTTTCCGAGCGAAGCGTCGGTGCAGGACGTGGAAAGCGTCTTTTTGGAAGCCTACGAATCCGGGTGCAAGGGCGTGACGGTCTACAGGGACGGCTCAAGGGATTCTCAGGTGCTCACCAAAGGGAAAAGGGCGGAAAAAGCCGCGGGCATGGGTCCGGAGGCCGCAGAGGGCGGGGCCGACAAACACCTGACGGACCAGGGCCACGGCGAAGACTCCGTAGCGGGGAAAAAGGAATCCGCTTCGGGCCGGATGAAGATAGTGCCGAGGAAAAGGCCCCGGGTCATCAAGGGCACCACGCGTCAGATGAAAACCGGCTGCGGCACCATCTATATCACGATAAACGAGGACAAGGACGGGAATATCTTCGAGCTGTTTACAAGCATGGGGAAGGCCGGGGGCTGCGCCGCCAGCCAGGCGGAGGCCATCGGAAGGCTCATTTCCCTTGCCCTGAGGTCCAATATCGACCCGGACGAGCTAATCAAGCAGCTCAAGGGCGTGCGGTGTCATCAGCCCATGTGGGAGCCCGGGGGGCAAATCCTTTCCTGCTCAGACGCCATAGCCAAGGCAATCGAGCAATTCCGCATGGCCGATGCGGAGGGCAACGGCGGCAACGGCAGGGATGACGTGGAGATAGCGTTCATCGGCGCCTGCCCGGAGTGCGGCGGCGCCGTGGAGCACGAGGGGGGCTGTGCGGTCTGCCGGGACTGCGGGTTTACCAGGTGCGGGTGAGGCATGGATGAGGAGATAAGGAAAGCCCTGGATGCCCTGAGGGTGAGGGAGGAGGTCGCCGCGCTCTACCTCTTCGGAAAGAAGTGTGACTCCTCCTCCGCCCGGCGGGCGGCCCTGGGGGTGCTTCTTTCCGGGTCTGCCCGTCCCGGGTGGCTCGAGGACCTGGAAGGCTCCTCCGCCCCCGTGGTGGTCCTGAATGGGGCCCCGGCCTTCCTCAGGAACCACGTGGTCAGGCGGGGCGCCCTCGTTTTCGAGCGCGACACGGCGCGCAGGGTGCACTTCGTGGAGGAGTCGGTCAATGAGTACATGGACCAGAAGGCCTGCGAGGAGCAGAGCACCGGCGTGGAGGCCGCCAAAAGCCTCCTGGAGAGAGCCCTCCGGGACCTGAAGAAAGGGCCTTAGCGGCTTGCTTTTGGCAACGTTTCAAGGTCGATTGAAAAAGGGACTGCTCCCCAAGCCGCTTCAAGATTTATCATGCCGGGTTTATCGCTCCGAGCCATCGCCACAAGTGGCGGACAAGTTTCGGCTTCTTCCTGAACTCTTCAAGGTCAGATGCGTGGAAAAACTGCAGAATTGTAGTTTAAATTCACAGAGAAATATGGGAGATCCCTACTTTACTAATAATGCCGAATTCCAGACGTTTTTCTTGTCAAGCCAAATCAAGCAGATTTAGGCACTTTCCATAGCAGCCATTTGACGCAAATTCGTGATGTCGCGCAGCGGCGGGGTGCCGAACAGACGGCTGTACTCTCGGCTGAATTGGGAAGGGCTATCATAGCCGACCTGAAATGCCGCGGCTCCTGCATCCCGATTTTCGGTGAGCATTAACCGCCGCGCTTCGTTTAAACGCAACCATTTCTGGTACTGCAGTGGGCTCATGGTCGTCAACGTCTTGAAATGGTGGTGGAATGTAGAAGTGCTCATATTTACCTGCGCTGCGAGGTCATCGATACGAAGGGGCTGGGTGTAATGGTCCTTCAACCAATCGATCGCCTGTGCTATCCTGTTGCCCTGGCTGCCAGCCGTGGCCATCTGGCGAAGGCGGGTGCCCTGTTCTCCCGTAAGCATACGGTAAAATATTTCCCTTTTTATCATGGGTGCAAGTATGGGGATGTCCCCGGGCTTGTCAAGGAGGTCAACAAGCCGCTTAAAGGCATCGAGCAGCTCAGGCGTGAGCCTGCCCGTGGCCATAGCATGTCTCTGCTGCTGTATCTGGGGCTGAGGAAGGGCGATGTCAAGCATCAACTCTCCCAGTGTGCGCAGATCCAGGTCTAATACAAGCCCAAGGTAAGGTTTTTCCGGGCTCGCCTCTAATATCTGGACGACTGTAGGCAGATTAATCGGAGTTATCAAGTAGTTCTGAGCATCATATACATATTCATTACTCTCGAGCACCGCGCGCTTAGCCCCCTGTACCGCTACGCATATGCAGGGATGGTACATCCCGCTATATGGCTCTGTCGTTTTACTCTTCCTATAGAAAGTCAGGCCCGGGACATTGGTTTCGGTCCGGTCGTCCTTGGTGGCTAATCGGGCAATGCTCTTACGAAGGGCTTCACGTGCACTTGCCATGCTGTCTGTCGCGTTTACCTCTTTTACATGCGTCTTCTCCATATATGTCCTCCAATTTCATCTTATCAAAACCCAACCAGCTGCCGCAACAGAAATTTCAGTATCTCGGACTTTTTGGCAAGAATAAGGCAGGATTGGTCTACCGGTTGTCCTGCCACCGGGAGTATCATTAAATCATCGGGCGCAGGAAACATCCGAAAATGTGAACCTGAAATCCTCGCGATGAAGAGCGAGACAAGGGAGCAAAAATGGAGGACATCAAAGAGGTCGACGATGGGTTTGCAAGCATCCACGTGGAGGGCGCTCGGGCACCCGAAACGCTACTCAATAGTCGCGACATTGGTGCCAACCTGGGAACGAGCTTGACTGGCGGGCACGGCCTGTCCCCCCTGCCTGGCCAGGGGCAAGCGGAATAAGTGAGAAGACCGCCTCAGGAGAACTGGACAAAAAGACCGGCATCTAGCCAGGAAGAATGAAGAAAAATATAACGATAAGTAAAAGTACCTGGTTAAACAGAAGAGTGAGCCATGAAGGCCTAACCAGGCAAGAAAGGAGATAAACCATGAAAGGAGCTGTTCTCTATGGCGCGCGCGACTTACGTTTCGAGGAGCGCAATGCGCCGAAGATAATCAAGCCAACAGATGCAATTATCAGAATCGCGGCCACCTCCGTCTGCGGGTCTGACCTGTGGCCTTACCGTGGCATCAGCCCGGTCACCGAGCCGACCCCGATGGGGCATGAGTACTGCGGAATCGTGGAGGAAGTAGGAAGTGCGATCAAGTCGGTGAAACCTGGTCAGTTCGTCATCGGTTCCTTTTTCGTTTCCGACAACACCTGCCCCCACTGCCAGATCGGCTATCAGTCGTCCTGCCAGCACCGGGAACTCGTCGGCGGCGCCCAGGCACCCGTGCTGCGCGTCCCTCTCGCGGAAGGCACGCTCGTGGCTACCCCGGATGTCCCCTCGGATGATATGGTCCCGAGCTTGTTGACGCTCTCGGATGTCATGGGCACCGGCTGGTTTGCCGCCGACGCGGCCGACGTTAAACCGGGCAAGACAGTAGTGGTCGTCGGTGACGGTGCCGTGGGCCTCCTCAGTGTGTTATCCGCCAGGCAGATGGGTGCCAAGCGCATCATGGCCATGAGCCGACACGAGTCTCGGCAGAAGCTCGCCCGTGAATTCGGCGCGACCGACATCGTAGTTGAGCGCGGCAATGAGGGCGCGGAACGCATCAAGGAGATGACCGGCGGAATCGGTGCTGACTCGGTGCTGGAGTGCGTAGGGACCCAGGAGTCGATGATGCAGGCTATCCGTTCTACCCGTCCGGGCGGGTACATAGGTTACGTGGGCGTACCGCACGGGGTAGAGCTGAACGGCCAGGAGCTGTTCTTCGCCCACGTCCGTCTCCACGGCGGCCCGGCCCCGGTGCGCCGCTATCTGCCCGAACTGATCGATCTGGTCTGGAACGGGAAGATAAACCCCGGCAAGGTCTTCGACCTGACCCTGCCCCTCGACCAGGTGGCGGAGGGCTATCGTGCGATGGACGAGCGGCGCGCAATCAAAACGCTGCTGCGCCCATAAATTAAGGAGACACAAATGAGCATATGGTCGATAATTCTGTCAAGCATTCTTGTCTCAATGTTTAGCATTGCAACCATTTCGGAGGCAAAGACTATGAAAAACGAAGGTTTGAACGCAAGGGAGGAAAAGATCGTCACCATCGCGGCCTTCACCGCCAATGGTGATCTCCAGAAACTGAAAACGGCTCTGAACGAAGGGCTGGACGCGGGTTTGACCATGAATGAAATTAAGGAAGTCCTCGTGCAGTTGTACGCCTATTGTGGGTTCCCGCGCAGCTTGAACGCCATCAATACTTTTATGGGAGTATTGGAAGAACGCAGGCAGAAAGGCATCAAGGATGAGCCTGGCAAAGAACCAAGCCCGATACCTTCTAACATGAACAAGGATGAATACGGCGCAAAGGTCCGCGCAAGGCTTGCTGGGCAGGAAGTAATTCCGCCTCCCAGCGGGTATCAACTGTTCATGCCGGTCATTGACACGTTCCTGAAAGAACATCTTTTTGCGGACATTTTCGTCCGCGACAACCTGGATTACCAGAGCAGGGAACTTGCGACAATTTCGGCCCTTGCCAGCATGATAGGTACGGCAGGCCAGCTTCAGTTCCATCTTGGCGCCGCGATGAATACTGGACTGACCGAAGCGCAGATGAAGGACTTCATTTCAGTACTTAAATCCAAGGTTGGCAAGCAGGAAGCCGATAATGCCAATGAGATATTAGCTAGGGTCCTGAGCACCAGACAGGCTCAGCATGGCGTCATGCCTCGTGCAGGCATTAAGGCAGCAACAAAGGAGGAAGATAACATGAAGAAGATCAGCGTCTCGCGAAGCGGCTCGCAGCCTTCCAGCGAGGGAGCGGCCGAATACTTTACCGGTTCCGTGCGCATCGATTACTTGTTCGATGCAAACGATCCACTGCGCGCATCCGGCGGACGCGTGACCTTCCAGCCCGGCGCCAGGACTGCATGGCATACCCATCCATTCGGGCAAATACTGATCGTGACGGCCGGTGCCGGCTGGGTTCGGCAATGGGGCGGGCCAATCGAGGAGATCAGGGAAGGCGATGTTGTCCGGATTCCGCCGGGCGTAAAACATTGGCACGGGGCAACGGCAACTTCTGCACTGACGCATATCGCAATTCAGGAACCGCTCAACGATAAGGCCGCCGAATGGATGGAGCATGTCAGCGACGAGCAATATGATCGGTAGCTATAGAAGAAATCAAACAGTGGACTGGAAAGAGAAGGTCTCTTAGTCGGAAATCCTTGACAAATCAGAAAACTATACAAGAAACCGGGGTAAACGATGTGAGTAACGGGGTCAATTCCGGGTACATCCGTACTTAATTAGGGCACAGCCTTCCGCTTGGTATAAGGCTCTTTGCTTGAAGACTTCTACCACTAATCCACAATTTCAATAGAGCACATTCCTAACTCCTTGTAGGTGTAACGAACAACTGCGCCTGTCCAGTATAAGCAGGCTCCCTCCTCTCTTCTCAGCGTCTTCCTCTGCTATCCCATAACGGTGGGGATGACGCCGTGCCAGTCACGCTTATATCCTAAGCACCCTCAGCCCGGCGCACGCCTCGATGCGGTCAAAGTCGGCATCCTTGTGAAAAAGGGTCAAATTATTTTCCATGCATATCGCGGCGATGATGCAGTCCACGGTTCTCCTGACGGTC
>JARRLN010000058.1 GCA_037386965.1 Nitrospirota bacterium | reverse complement strand
GGTCCCCTTCCAGTCGACTTCCCAGCCGAGGTCATTTTCGGCATTAGGGCCTCCGTTGAGGGCGACCTTCTCGGTGGCGCGGAGCCATATCAGTGCGAGGTCCAGGTTCAGGGCATCGGTGAGGTCGGTGTTGCCTTCGACCTTGAGGTAGCTGGTGTTGGCGATGCCGCTGTGGGTGACGCCGGCCGCGGTCACGGCCCTGTAGTCGTAGACGTAGGCGAAGTACTTGGTCGGGCTCAGGCTGGTGACGAACATATTGAATTCATCAGGGTCGTCATCAGGGTCGATACCGGAGCCCTGGGCCCATTCGACGTCCAGGTTTACGTTCTGCAGGTCCATGTTGGCGCCCACCATGTAGGCCCAGCCGCCGAAGTCAATGTCAGTCTCAGTGCCAAAAATATCCTGCACGCTGCCCGTCTGGAACTCCACGTCGGCCCTCAGCTTGGCCGGGCCCACCGTGGTGTCGCCCCGGAGGCCTATGTTGTAAAGGTCGGTCACGTCGTTCTGAACAGGCAGAACACCAAGCACGTTCAGAGTGCCCGTGTTATCATGCACCCAGGTCACGTCGAGGCTGGCGTTGAACATCTCGCTGTTGTAAGCGCCCACCAGGACGTAGGCGTCGGCGTCGTTGGAGGCTCCACCCTCATTGAACTTGGCGTCGAGCAGAGTGAGGTGGATATTGTCCATGCCCTTGAAAAGGACGATGGCGTCGTCGCCGAACAGGGAGTGGTCGAAGAAGAGCTTGTTGCCCAGGTAAAGCGGCATGTGCCCGATCTTCACGCCCACCAGCTCCGGCGTCCACTGTATCCAGCCCTGAAGCAGGTTCAGCTCGCCCCTCTTGGCGTTACCCTGCTGGTAAACACCCTTGGCGCCGGTGTCAGGGCTGCCCCAGGTGTAGGTGGTGGCAGTAGGGCCGTTGGTAAGCTCCAGCTCCACCAGGCCCTCGAGGTTCTCGGAGAGCTTGGCGTCGGTGCTCAGGCGGATACGCTCGTCGTAGGCGGAGAAGTGGTCCTTGACGTCGTCATTGAAATCCAAGTTATCCCTGTACTCGCCCCGGACCCGGATGCTTCCGCCCAGGGTTATCTGCGTCTGGCCCACGGCCACGGCGGCCTGGGTCTCGGCGGGTATCTCGGCGTGGATGGCATAGGCCTGAACGCCGAGCCCCAAAACGAAAAGGATGCTAAGAGCTAATACGAAGAATCTCTTCAATGTCCTAACCCTCCTTTTGAGTTAGCGGGCCTTGCATGCCCTGTCTCGTATGATTGCCTCCGCAAAGGGCGGAGGCTGCTTTCACTTTGCGGCCGGCGGCGCCGGCGCCCCTCGCTTGCTTTATCACCTCCCCTTTGTGATGTCTCCCTCCAACGGAGGTTGATAATAAAATAAACGGTTAAAAAGCGTAACTCTCTTACGGCTTAAATTGTTTATGTTTTTATCATTTCCGCCTGTTTTTGTCAAGTGGTTTCTCGGTATTTGCAAAAACGACACCGCCTGGGGCAAAAGAGCCGCATCCTCGAAATTGCGCGTCCTTATGCCAAAAACGGACACCCTCCCGGGAGTGCGCCCGTTTTGCCGTTGCATCCCCGCACCAGGGACGCCCCTGCGCTCCGTCCGCATTGCCCCCTAGAAGGCCACCCCGGCCTCGATGAAGGGGCCCGAGAACTCAAGGTCCGCCTCTATGTTGCTCTGCTCGATGTCGACGCTCTCGTAGCGGTACCCCCCGGCCACGAACAGCGGCCCCATGGGCTTGACCTTCACCCTGCCGATGAGGTCCCAGTACGAGTCGCCGTCGTAGGCGATGGCCCTGAGCTCCCCCTCCACGGAGAACAGGTCCACGGGGTTTACCTGCACCCCGGCGTAGACCATGGGCACCACGAGCGAGGTCTCCGCGGAGGCGGACGTTCCCGTGGTGGGCTGGTCCACCTCGGCCTTCAGGTCCAGAAAGCGCACGTTCAGGCCCAGCTCGGCCCCGAGCTTCCCCATGCTGAGCGTATCGAGGAAGGGGATGTCGTAGTAAAGCGCCACGTCGTAGTGGTTCAGCGTCACCTCGCTCTTGAAGGGAACGCTGGCGTTGAAGGTCCGGCCCTTGAAGTCGAAGGAGACGTTCTTCGAGCCCGTGCCGTCGAACTTCATGGGGGTGGCCATGACGTAGACGTTGGGAAGGATAAGGGGCAGCTCGAGCTTGGCCCGGCCATAGACCTGAAACTCCGAGTCGTACCCCGCATCACTCTCCACGTCGACCCTGTCGCTTACGACGGTGGACTGCGAGGCGACGTAGCCCGAGGGGTCCTGGTAGGCGCCCCCCACCGCCACCTCCAGCCCCACGCCCATGAGCGCGTAGGCGGGCACGGCCAGAAAAACCAGCAAAACAGCCGTTACGGCTGCCAGTGTGCGCATAGTCTTCCTCCTTTCCTGTGAAGATGGCCCCTTCCGGGGACTTGACGAATATACTATGCCTCCCGTGCGTATGCAAGGGGTCAAATCACCAAAACACTCGCAAGGGGGACTGGCGCACTCGTAAGGGGGACGGACGCACTCGTAAGGGGGACGAACGTCCCCCTTACGTATCCCCCCCGGAAAGACAAAGACCGGCGGAATGGATGCCCGCCTTCGCGGGGGTGACGAAAAGGCGCGGAGGTGACGACCTTCAGGCACCTGCCGCGTGAAGCATCGTTGTGCATGAGGGCCGGATGCGCTTCCGGCGGCGGCGGGGAGCTTTCAACGGGTTGCGGGCATCCTGTAAAATGGGGAGTCAGGCATGAAGACAATCCACCGCTCCATCTTCGGGGAACTCCTCGGCACCTTCGCCATCGGGCTCTTCGCCCTGAACGTGGTCCTCATGGCGGAGAGGGTCTTCCGCCTGATGCGGTCCCTCTCGGCGGTGGGGGCTCCCCTGGCGGAGACGGCCCGCATCGTGCTCTATCTCCAGCCCCAGCTCGCCGTGGTCAGCACGCCCATGGCCTTGCTTCTGGCGGTGCTCCTCACCTACGGCAGGCTCAACGCCGAGAGCGAGCTGGTGGTCTTGCGGGCAAGCGGGATGTCCTTCCGCTCCATCTCCCGGCCGGTCTTCGCCCTGGGCGCGCTGGCCTTCCTCGCCTCCGGCGCGATGAGCTTCTTCGTGGCGCCGGCGGCCTCCCAGAGGCTGAGGGCCATGCTCGAGGAGCTCATCACACAGAGGGCGCATTACGCCATCGAGGAAGGCATCTTCAACGACGACTTCAAGGACGTCATCATCTACACCCGCAGAAAGCCCGCCCCCGACGCCTTCGAGGGCGTCTTCATATACGACCGGAGAAAGCCCGGGCGGCCCATCGTCGTCTACGCCCGGGAAGGGCGGGTCCTCAAGGGAAGCGCCGAGGGCATCACCTTCCGCCTCACAGACGGGCACATCCACATGGTAAGCGGCCAGAGGGTGACGGACCTCTCCTTCGGGAGCTACGACCTTCTGGTGCCTGTGGCGATACATAACCCCACCCGCCTCTATAACGAGCTGACCCCGGCCGGCCTCCTCCGGGAGGCCCGGGGCAAGAAGGGCAGAAGCAGGGTGAAGCTGCTCCTTGAGTTTCACCGCAGGCTGAGCCTGCCCGCCCTGTGCCTTCTGCTCATGCTCTTCGCCCCGCCCCTGGCCATGCGCTCCGGCAGGACGGGCCGCATGGGAGGGCTGGTGACGGGCTTCCTGGTCTTCGCGGCTTACTACGCCGCGGTCCTGTACGGGGAGAACCTTGCCCTCTCGGGACATCTGCCGGTCTGGGCGGCGGCCTGGATGCCCGCCGCGGCGCTGGGAACGGCGGCCCTTCTGGTGTTTCGCCGGGAGGAGAAGAAATGAAGATAGTCAAGCGCTACTTCCTCAAGGAGTTCCTCAAGCTCTTCGCGGTCACCTCCGTGGGGCTGGGCCTTCTGCTGAGCCTCTTCGACCTCATAAAGAGAATCGGCTCCCTGATGCCCCACGGCCCCTCCCTCGGGCAGCTGGCGCTTCACGTGGCCCTGAGCTTCCCCCGCTTCTTCCTCGCCCTCATGCCCATGGCCGCCCTGCTTTGCAGCCTCTACGCCGTGAGCCAGGCCGCCCGGGCCAAGGAGACGGTGGCCGTCATGGCCTCGGGGGGAAGGCTCAGGGACCTCCTGGCCCCCTTCGTCGCGGCGGGCCTTCTGCTGAGCCTCCTGGGGTTTGCCGTCGGGGAGTTTGTAGTGCCGGCAAGCTCGCTCCGGGCGCAGGCCCTGGAAAACGCCATCATGGGCCGCTCCACCGTGCCTTCCATCTCCATGGACGGGATGATGTGGCTCAGGGCCGAGGACGGCTCCGTGGTGAAGATGGATTTGTACGTGCCGGAGGACGACACCTTCCGGGGGATGGAGATATTCCGCATCGGCGGGACGGGGAGGCTGGACGAGATAATCCAGGCCGACCAAGCCCGCTACCTGCCCTCCGAGGGCGCCTGGCTCCTCAGTGAGGTCAGGCTCTACGACACGCGGACGGGAGAGGTCCGCCACGCGCGCACCTACCGCTACAGCCGCCTGGCGGCCCCGAGCCTCTTCACCCGCCAGATAGAGAAACCCTACGAGCTGGGCTTCTTCGAGCTCAAGCGCTACCTGGCAAGGCTCGAGAAAGCGGGCTTCCGGAACCTCAAGCTCTCCGTGGAGCTGTACTCCAAGGTCTCCTATCCGCTGGTGAGCCTGTTCATGGTGGTGCTGGGGGTCTCCATATCCCTGAGGAAGTCCCTGAGGGGGCTGGTGGCCACGGCCCTGGGCATCGTGGTGAGCCTGCTTTACTGGCTGGGCTACACCCTGGCGCTCACGCTGGGTTACGCCGGGGTGCTTCCCCCGATGGCGGCCGTCTGGCTGGCGCCCCTTCTGTTCGGGGCCCTGGCCGCCTACCTCTACGCCACCATCCCGGAATAAGAGGCCCTACCGGCATTATCCGGAGAAGAGGCCCTACCGGCCCCGGGCCGCCTCTTTCATGATGGCCACGCCCGAGGAGGTGCCGATGCGCGCGGCCCCGGCCCGGACCATGGAAAGAAGGTCCGCGAGGGTCTTTATCCCCCCGGCGGCCTTCACCCCGGCCCGCCCGCCCACGGCCTCCCTCAAGAGGCCCACGTCCTCCACCCTGGCCCCCCAGGGGCCGAAGCCCGTGGAGGTCTTCACAAACTCCGCCCCCGCCTCCACGGCGGCCCGGGCCGCCCGCACCTTCTCCTCGTCGGAAAGAAGTGCGCACTCCAGGATGACCTTGTGCGTCAGTTCCGGCGTGGCCAGGACCACATCGGCCATGTCCCTTTGCACCGCCTCCCAGCGCCCCTCCCGGGCCGCTCCGACCTTCATCACCATGTCCAGCTCGTCCGCCCCCTCCAGGGCGGCCTGCATGGCCTCGTAGACCTTCACCGGGGTGAGGTTCATCCCCAGGGGAAAGCCCACCACGGTGGCCACCCGCACGGGGCTTTCCCCGAGGAGGCCCCTGGCCAGGGAGACGTGGACGGGATGGACACAGACGGCGAAAAAGCCGTACTCGCGGGCCTCCGCGCAGAGGGTGCGGACGTCCCGCTCCCCTGCCCCCGGCCGAAGCAGGGTGTGCTCGATAAGCGCGGCCAGCTCCCCGGGCTCCATGCTCAATCCCGGGAAAGACGGTACTCGGCGTACCGCCGTCTCAAAAGAAGCGTGGTCTCTCCCACCGGATAGGCCCTCTGGCCCACCTGTCCCACGGGCATCGCCTCCATGGAGGTATTGGTGAGGAAGACCTCCTCCGCCCCGTGGATGTCCTCCTCCCGGAAGACTCCCTCTTCCACCGGGATGCCCTCCCCGCGGGCAAGTTCAAGGACGAGCCCCCTGGTGATGCCGTCCAGGAGGCCGCAGTCCACAGCCGGGGTGCAGAGCCGTCCGTCCCGGAGGAAGAAGACGTTGCTCACCGTGCACTCGGTAAGCTCGCCCCTGTGGTTGAGCATCAGGGCCTCGAAGGCCCCCGCCTGGAGGGCCTCGCGCTTGGCCAGGATGTTGTTGAGGAAATTCAGGGACTTTATCCGGGGGTCCAGGGCCTCCTTGAGGTTGCGCCGCACCCGGGGGACGACCACCCGGACCCCCTCCCGGTAATACTCTTCGGGATAGGGTTTGAAGGGCCGGGCCATGACCAGAAAGGTGGGCTCTCGACAGAGCGCGGGGTCAAGCCCCAAGGGGCCCGGCCCCCGGGAGACGGTGACCCGTATGGAGGCCTCTTGGAGGCCGTTTGCAGCGAGGGTCTCACGGACCGCCTCCCCGATGCCGGCCTCGTCGCGGGGAAGCCCCAGGCCTATCATGTCGGCGGAGCGCTTGAGCCTCAGAAGATGCCTCTCCATGAGAAAGACCTTCCCGCCATAGGCCCTCATGGTCTCGTACACGCCGTCGCCGTAGAGGAACCCGTGGTCGAAAACACTCACCCGGGCCTCCTCCTCCGGCACCAGCCCGTCGCCCAGGAAGACGCGCATGCAGGCATTATAGCAAGTTGCACCGGCGGGGCGAATCCCGTTACCATGGGCCATGCGGAAAGGCGACCTCATCGTGCTTCTCCATGCCCACCTGCCCTTCGTCAAGCACCCCGAGCACGAGTACGCGCTGGAGGAGGCCTGGCTGTACGAGGCCTGCCTGGAGTGCTACCTCCCTCTGGTGCGGATGCTCCGGGGGCTTGCCCGGGAGGGCATCCGCTGCCCCTTCACCCTGTCGGTGAGCCCCACGCTCCTTGAGATGCTCGCCGACCCCCTCCTCAGGCGCCGCCTGCTGAGGCACCTGGATAACGTCACGGCCTTGGCCGAAAGGGAAGCCGCCCGCCTCACATCGGACCCTGTCCTGGGCGCGCTGGCCCTCATGTACGCCCGGCGGAGCGCGGACCTCAGGGACTTCCACCTGAAGGAGCTTCACGGAGACCTCCTCAGCGCCCTGGCCGAGACGGCCCCCCGGGCCGGAGTGGAGCTCATCACCACCTGCGCCACCCATGCCTTCCTCCCCGCCCTCGCCCCCTTGCCCGAAGCGGTGCGGGCCCAGGTGCGCCTGGGACAAGAGGCCTTGAGGCGGCGCCTTGGGGTAGAGCCCCGGGGCCTCTGGCTCCCGGAGTGCGGGTATTACGACGGCCTCGACGCCCTGCTGGCCGAGGCGGGGGTGGAGTATTTCTTCTTGGAATCCCACGGCCTTCTTCACGCCCGGCCCCGCCCCCGCTACGGCGTGCACTATCCGGTGCGGACCCCGGCCGGCCCGGTGGCCTTCGCCCGGGACGCGGAGGCGGCCCGGCGGGTCTGGTGCGCCCGAAGCGGCTACCCCGGACATCCGGCCTACAGGGAGTTTCACCGCGACCTGGGCTTCGAGCTTCCCGTGGAGGAGCTGGGGGAGGCCTTCGCCCCGGGCGGCGCCCGCGCCCCCACGGGCATCAAGTACTACCGGGTAACCGGGGGCTCGGGGGCCAAGGAGCCCTATGAGCCGGACGCGGCCCTCGCGAAGGCCCGGGAGGACGCGGAGGACTTCATCCGGATGCTCGCCCAAAGAGTAGGCCTCCTCGGGGAGGCGGCCCGTCGTGCGGGCGCCCCCTTCGAGCCCCTGGTGGTGGCCGCCTACGACGCGGAGCTCTTCGGGCACTGGTGGTACGAAGGGCTCCACTGGCTTGAGCACCTCTTCCGGGGCCTGCACGGACGGCGAGACATCCGTGCCGTCACCCCGGGGGAGTATCTCCGCACGAGGGGCGGCCTCGAGACGGCCGCCCCGGCACTGTCGAGCTGGGGCGAAGGGGGATACGGCGGCGCCTGGGTGGACCCGGCAAACGACTGGGCCATCCCGCGCATCCACCGGGCATGGATGTCATGGGAGAGGCTCGCCTCCGTGAGGCTGGCCTCCGTGAGGCTCGCCGCCCGCACGGAGGCGGGCGGCACGGAGCACAAGCGGCTTCTGGCCCAGGCCCTCCGCGAAGCACTCCTCTCCCAGGGGAGCGACTGGCCCTTCCACATGAAGAAGGAGACCGCGGCTCCCTATGCCGAACGGAGGGTGCGGGAGCACCTTCAAAACTTCGCGCGGATTGAGGAGATGGCCGACGCGGGCAAGGTGGACGGGGACCGGCTCGGGGAGCTTGAGGAACGGGACTCCCTCTTCCCCTGGCTTACTCCCGAGACTATTCCAGGAGCCTGTCGAAGGAGTAGTTCCTCAGGAAGTTCAAAAACTCGTCCACGGCATAGGAGGTGACCGTATTTTTGTTGAAGACGAGCGAGAAGTCCCGGAGCATCCTGCCTTCCTTGAACTTCACGGGCTTGATGGTGCCGTAGCGGTTCTCCCTCCTGACGGCCCATTTGCTCACGATGGATATCCCCGTGCCGTCCTCCACGGCCTGCTTGATGGCCTCGGTGCTGCCCAGGATGGTGGTGATGTTCATGTTCTGCGTCCCGATTCCCCGTTTGCTCAGGTGCTGCTCGATGACCTGGCGCGTGCCGGAGCCCTCCTCGCGGAAGATAAGGGGCTCCTTGATGATGTCCAGCATGGAGACCTCCTTGCGCTTCGCCCAGGGGTGCATGGACGGCACGATGAGGGTGAGCTCGTCGGAGAGGAACTTCTCGGTGATGATTTTGTACTTGGTGGCCTCGCCCTCCACGAGGCCGAGGTCCAGGTTGCCGGCGTTCAGAAGCTCCACCACCCGCCTGGTGTTGCCCACCAGGAGGTGGATCTTTATCTTCGGGTTCTTCCGCTTGAAGTCCGAGAGCACCGAGGGGAGGACGTAGTTTCCGATGGTGGTGCTGGCCCCGATGCTGATGGAGCCCTTGACCAGGCCGGTGAGCTCTCCGATGTCCTTCTCCGCCTGGGCGTACAGGGTGAGGATCTCCTTGGCGTACTTGTAGAGGATTTCCCCCGAGGGCGTCAGCGTGACGGTGGAGCTGGAGCGGTCGAAGAGCTTCGTCTCGTAGGTGTCCTCCAGGGCCTGTATCTGAAGGCTCACCGCCGGTTGCGTCAGATGGATGATCTCCGAGGCCTTCGAGAAGCTCCTGGTCTCGGCCACGGTGCAGAAGACGCGGAGCTTATGGTCTTCCATACCCATAACTGAAATTAATTTTAAAATAAGGAATCGAAATAATTCAAGGGCGCAAAACCTTACGGGACGAGGGTTTGCGCGGCACTTCACGAATAAGCGTTTCTGATGGCCTCCATAATCCCCTCCCCGGGGCTGCGCCCACCCGGGCTTCGGGGACGGCCCGAAGGGCATCGTCTTGACAAAGAATCCGGCCCCTGCTATGTTTGCCGCACGCATGGCGGAAAGGACACCCATACCGGCGGCCTCATGAGAAAGACCTGGGGATGCGTCTTTCTCTTCGCCCTCCTTCTGCTGCCCGCCGGCGTCCTGGCCGACGAGGTCCGGCTTCAAAACGGCGACGTGCTCACCGGCACGGTACTGCGCACCGAGGACGGCGTCCTCCTGGTCCGCACGGACTACGCGGCCAAGCCCGTCAGGGTCAAGATGGACCGCATCGCGGGCCTGAGCACGGAGGAAGCCGTGGAGCTTCACCTGCTGAGCGGCGAAGTCCTCAAGGGCCGCCTCCGCACCGACCAGGAGGGCCGCATCCACGTCGAGCCCTCCGCAGCCCGGGAGGCCGCCGTTATACGCTGGCAGGAGGTGCAGGAGGTCAACCCCCCGCCCAGCAAGTGGACGGGCAATATCCACTTCGGAGGGAACTACCAGACGGGAAACACGGAGCTTTTGAACGCCTCCTTCGGCGCGCAGGCCGCGCGCCAGAGCAAGACAGACCGCTTCTCCATGCGGTTCCTTTACAACTACGCCGAGGAGGACGGCGACCTCACCGCGAGAAACGCGTACGGGGCGCTCAAGTACGACTATTTCTTCACGAAAAAACTCTACGGATTCCTGAGCCTGGAGATGCTGAACGACACCTTCAAGGACATCAACCTTCGCACCGCCGTGGGCCCCGGCGCGGGGTATCAGCTCCGTGAAGACGACCTCGACCTGGCCCTGGAGCTGGGCGTGACCTACTTCTCCGAGGACCGCCAGAGGGCCCCGGACGACCGGTGGTTCACCGGACGCGTCTCGGCCATCCTGGGCTGGCTCATCACCCAGAGCATCCGCTTCGAGGACGTCCTCATCGTTTACCCGGAATTCCAGGAGCTGGGCGAATTTCAGCTCCGTAACGACGCCTCGGTCAACACCACCCTCTTTGCCAACTGGTCCCTCAGGCTGGGCAACATCCTCCAGTACGACAGCAGCCCCGGCTCCCCGGGCGTGAAGAAGACCGACTCCACCTGGGTGCTGGCCCTGCAGTACAATTTCTGACGTAATCGCGGAGCGCCGCCGCCCTGCCGCCGTTTTTTCCGATATCCACCGTAATTTCTGTCACGTGCCGGGTTCGCTTTTCTCCGGTCTTCTCCTGTATACTTTTTTGACTGACTTCGCCCGGAGGGAAAAACTCGGCGTGCCCCCCTGCCAAAAGACGATGTCTCCGCCTCTGCCGGCCTTTCTCCGCGTCCCCTTCTGCCTTGTCCTCCTTCTCATGATGGCGGCCTCCCCGTGCCTGGCCCTGGAGGTGGCCGGTGTCCGGCTTCCCGAGACGGTGAAGGTGGGCCCCACGGAGCTCGTCCTGAACGGGGCGGGCGTGAAGAGGAAGTTCTGGATCGACCTCTATGTCTGCGCCCTGTATCTGCCCGAAAAGCACTCGGCCACGGGCGAAATCCTCTCCACGCCGGGCGCCAAGCGTCTGGTGCTGCGCTTCACCTATGGGAATGTCGGGGCCGAGAGGCTCAGGGGCTACTGGCTCCGGGGGTTTCAAAAGAAGCTGAGCCCGCAGGAGTTCGCCCGGATAAGGGGGCGGCTCACCCATCTGGCCGACAGCCTTCGCGCCGTACGCAAAGGAGACGTCCTGGGGCTGGATTATCTCCCTCCCCTGGGCACCCAGGTGTGGTTGAACGACCAGGTGCTGGCCACCGTGAAGGGCGAGGACTTCTACCGGGCGGTCCTCAAGGTCTGGCTGGATGACCTCACCGGGGCCAGGGGCTGAAGAGGACAATCCCCGACACATCCCTGAAGAGACGGGCCGCCGCGCCCATGCCTCCGGCAGGCCCCTCCGCCGCCCTGCTATAATCAACCCCTGATGGCTGAGCGGGACCGCATCGCGCGTGCGGCCGGCCTCATGTCGGCGGCCACCATGATAAGCCGCGTTCTGGGGTACGCCCGGGACATGGTGCTGGCCTATTTCCTGGGGGCCTCGGGTGTTTCGGACGCCTTTTTCCTGGCCTTCCGCATACCCAACCTCTTGAGGGAGCTCTTTGCCGAGGGCTCCACGGCCTCGGCGGTCATCCCCGTGCTTACGGAGTACCAGGGACGCGACCCCGATGAGGCCAGACGCCTGGTGCAGGCCACCCTGGGGTTCGTGCTCGTCGTGGTGGGGGCGGTCTCCGCCCTGGGCGTCCTGTTCGCCCCCCAGGTGGTCGCCGTCATCGCCAGCGGCTTTAAGGACCCCTCGAAGATCTCCCTCACCGTCACCCTCACCCGGGTCATGTTCCCCTTCCTGCTTTTCGTCAGCCTGGCCTCGGCGGCCATGGGGGCGCTGAACGTCCGGAGGGTGTTTTTCCTTCCGGCGGTGGCCCCGGCGTTTCTGAACCTCTCCATCATCGCCAGCGTCCTGGCCTGGTCGGCCTGGGTGGGGCGGCCCGTGATGGGAGCCGCCCTGGGGGTCACCCTGGGGGGCCTCGCGCAGTTCCTCGTCCAGACACCGGCGATGAGGCGTGAGGGCTACCGCCTCAGGCCCGTCCTGGACCTCCGCCACCCGGGGCTTACCAGGATTCTCAGGCTCGTCCTTCCGGTGACGGTGGGGGTTTCCATCTCGCAGCTTTACATCCTGGCGGCAAGCATCATCGCCTCCTTTCTGCCCGCGGGCAGCATTACCTACCTGTTTTACTCCATGCGCCTCATCCAGTTCCCCATCGGGGTCTTCGGGGTGGCCATGGGCATGGCCGTGCTTCCCTCCCTTTCCGAGCACGCCAGGAAGGGCGACATGTGGAGCGTGCGGGAGGACTTCTCTTTCTCCCTCCGGCTCCTTTTCTTCATCACCGTGCCGGCCATGGCCGGCCTCATCGCCCTGAGGGAGCCCATCGTCAACCTCCTTTTCCAGCGGGGGGACTGGGACTACCAGGCCACGGCGGGCACCGCCCGGGCCCTCCTTTACTATTCCATGGGCATCTGGGCCGTGGTGGGCGTGCGGGTGGTGACCAGCACCTTCTACTCCCTTCAGGACACCAAGACCCCGGCGAAGGTGGCCGCCCTGGGGCTTGCCGCAAATATCGCCCTGTGCCTGGCCCTCATGGGCCCCATGCTCCATGCCGGGCTTGCCCTGGCCCACGCCCTGGCGGCGACGTTGAACTTCGGCGTCCTTTTGTATCTCCTCAGGCGGCGGCTGGGGAGCATCCGCGCCCGGGCAATAGGGGCGGCCCTGCTCAAGGCGGCCCTGGCCTCGGCGGTCATGGGAGCCCTGGCCCGGTGGCTTCTCCGGGGAGACATCTGGCAGGGCTCGGGCCAGGCGGCCCTGAAGGCGGGCCTCCTCACCGGGGTCATCGCCCTCTCCCTGGCGGTCTACGCGGGGGCCTCCCGGCTTCTGAGGAACGAGGAGCTGGCATTTATGATAGAGTTACTGAAACGGCGGCTTGGAAGAAGAAAGGAGCCGACGCCATGATCATACGGAGCATGCCCGTGGGACCGCTGGAGAGCAACGCCTACGTGGTGGCCGACCGCGAGGGCGGAAGCGCCATGGTCGTGGACCCGGGGGACGAGCCGGACCGCGTCCTGGAGCTGACCGAAGGGTTCGCCGTCACCCACATCGTCCTTACCCACGCCCATTTCGACCACGTGGGGGCCGTGGCGGAGGTAAAGGAGGCCACGGGGGCCGCGGTGGCCCTGCATGAGGCCGAGCGGGAGGTCTATGAGGCCGCCCGGGACCAGGGCGCCTTCTGGGGGTACGCAATCCCGCCCCTTCCGGACCCGGATATTTTTCTCAAGGACGGCGACGCCCTCAAGGTCGGCTCCCTCACCATGGAGGTCCTGCACACCCCGGGGCACAGCCCCGGGAGCATCAGCCTGAAGGTGGACGGGGCGGTCCTCACGGGGGACACCCTTTTCGCCGGCTCGGTGGGGCGGACGGACTTCCCCGGGGGAAGCCTCGAGATGATGGCCTCCTCCTTCCGCCGGCTGATGGCCCTCCCCGATGAGACCGTCGTCCTCCCGGGCCACGGTCCGGGCAGCACTATCGGGCAGGAGAAGACCCGGAACGTCTTCGCCCGCGAGTTCCTGAGCTGAGGCATCAGCCATAACTGCCTGATATATTGATATATTTGTAGCGCTGGAACGCTTAGGCGCGGTGCCCCATGGGCTTGCATGCAGGTGCATTGGCCCGAAAAACCTTCTTTTCCGCTTCTTTGGGCTCGCTGGAAGGTTCAGCGGGCCCTGGAGGGCGTTTCTTCCCTTTGACGAGGGCCCCCGGTATGTTATTAAATAATATTAGGAGAGGGGAAAAAGGCCTTGACATGTTGGCTTTATAGGTGGTATTGTTAAGGTCCCATTGAAGTGTTCTTTGAAATCTCTGCGATGCCTCGGGGTCCACGAGAGCCGAGGGAACGTTCGCGGAAAGGGAGCTTTGGTACGCATGTAGAGGACAGGCCTCCGGCCCGTTCCGGGGGGTAGCTCTCGCAGGCGTCTGGGCACCCACTTGTTGGTGAGCCTCTGAGAGTAAAATTCTGAGAGTTTGATCCTGGCTCAGAACGAACGCTGGCGGCGTGCTTAACACATGCAAGTCGAACGGGGTCATGTTTGGAAGCCGGTTTCGGCCGGTGGACGGACATGACCGAGTGGCGAACGGGTGCGTAACACGTAGGTAACCTGCCCCTGGGAGGGGGATAACCTCGGGAAACCGGGGCTAATACCCCATGAGACCACGGACTGGGACGTTTGTGGTCAAAGGCTCCGGCGCCCAGGGATGGGCCTGCGGCCTATCAGGTAGTTGGTGGGGTAAAGGCCCACCAAGCCCGAGACGGGTAGCCGGTCTGAGAGGATGGTCGGCCACACTGGGACTGAGACACGGCCCAGACTCCTACGGGAGGCAGCAGTGGGGAATCTTGCGCAATGGGGGCAACCCTGACGCAGCGACGCCGCGTGGAGGACGAAGGCCTTCGGGTTGTAAACTCCTTTTCCGGGGGAAGATAATGACGGTACCCCGGGAATAAGCCACGGCTAACTCTGTGCCAGCAGCCGCGGTAAGACAGAGGTGGCAAGCGTTGTTCGGAATTACTGGGCTTAAAGGGCGCGTAGGCGGCGGGGCAAGTCCAGGGTGGAAGCCCACGGCTCAACCGTGGGATGGCCCTGGAAACTGCTCTGCTTGAGTCAGCGAGGGGAGGGCGGAATTCCTGGTGTAGCAGTGAAATGCGTAGATATCAGGAGGAAGGCCGGTGGCGAAGGCGGCCCTCTGGCGCTAGACTGACGCTGAGGCGCGAAAGCGTGGGGAGCAAACAGGATTAGATAAGGTTGAAACTCAAAGGAATTGACGGGGGCCCGCACAAGCGGTGGAGCATGTGGTTTAATTCGACGCAACGCGAAGAACCTTACCTGGGCTTGACATGCTGGTGGTAGGAACCCGAAAGGGGGACGACCTTCCTTCGGGAAGGAGCCAGCACAGGTGCTGCATGGCTGTCGTCAGCTCGTGCCGTGAGGTGTTGGGTTAAGTCCCGCAACGAGCGCAACCCCTATCCTCTGTTGCCCTTCGGGGCTCTCTGAGGAAACTGCCGGCGACGAGCTGGAGGAAGGTGGGGACGACGTCAAGTCATCATGGCCCTTATGTCCAGGGCGACACACGTGCTACAATGGCCGCTACAGAGGGCAGCAAAGCCGCGAGGTGGAGCCAATCCCTAAAAGCGGTCTCAGTTGGGATCGGAGTCTGCAACTCGACTCCGTGAACGTGGAATCGCTAGTAATCGCGGATCAGCCATGCCGCGGTGAATACGTTCCCGGGCCTTGTACACACCGCCCGTCACACCACGAAAGTCGGCTGTACCCGAAGACGGTGGCCCAACCCTCACGGGAGGGAGCCGTCGAAGGTGTGGTCGGTAATTGGGGTGAAGTCGTAACAAGGTAGCCGTAGGGGAACCTGCGGCTGGATCACCTCCTTTCTAAGGAGCCAAAAGCTCTCCAAAAGAGCTTAAGGCGAAAAAATACAGGGGCATGACCCCTGGACGAAGGGCTCGCTACGCACTTCTTAGTTCAATCCGCTAATGGGACTTGGGCCTCATGTGGGTTCCGTTCCGAATGGGCCTATAGCTCAGTCGGTCAGAGCGCGCGCCTGATAAGCGCGAGGTCAGTGGTTCAAATCCACTTAGGCCCACCATTTACGGGGGTGTAGCTCAGTTGGGAGAGCGCCTGCTTTGCAAGCAGGAGGTCATCGGTTCGATCCCGTTCACCTCCACTTTTGGCGGATGATGTACGTTCTTTGAAAACAGAGGAGAGAGAAACGGGTCAAGACAATAAGGGCGCATGGTGGATGCCTTGGCATCGGAGAGCGAGGAAGGACGCGGCAGGCTGCGAAAAGCCGCGGGGAGCTGCGAGCAAGCGTAGATCCGCGGATGTCCGAATGGGGAAACCCGGCCGGGGGAAAGCCCGGTCATCGCACGGTGAACACATAGCCGTGCGAGGCGAACCCGGGGAAGTGAAACATCTCAGTACCCGGAGGAAGAGAAATCAAACGAGATTCCCTCAGTAGCGGCGAGCGAAGGGGGAAGAGCCCAAACCGGGCGTTCGCAAGAGCGTTCGGGGTTGCAGGACCGCGCAAGTAGCACTCGGGGCGTTTAGCCGAAGGGGGCTGGAAAGCCCTCCCGGAGAAGGTGAGAGGCCTGTAGGCGAAAGGCGTTCCGTAGCGAAGCGGTATCCTGAGTACCACGGGGCACGTGGAACCTTGTGGGAAGCAGGGGGGACCACCCTCCAAGGCTAAATATCTTCCGATGACCGATAGTGAACGAGTACCGTGAGGGAAAGGTGAAAAGAACCCCGGTGAGGGGAGTGAAAGAGAACCTGAAACCGTGTGCCTACAAGCAGTGGGAGCCTGGGGCCTTCGGGCGCCGGGTGACCGCGTGCCTTTTGATTAATGAGCCGGCGAGTTACCGGCCGTGGCGAGGTTAAGTCCTTCAGGGACGGAGCCGCAGGGAAACCGAGTCTGAACAGGGCGCGGAGTCGCGGTTGGTAGACCCGAAGCCAGGTGATCTACCCATGGTCAGGGTGAAGTGGGGGTAAAACCTCATGGAGGCCCGAACCGTTGTGTGTTGCAAAACGCTCGGATGAACTGTGGGTAGGGGTGAAAGGCCAATCAAACCTGGTGATAGCTGGTTCTCCCCGAAATGTATTTTGGTACAGCCTCGGCTGAAGCCCCGCGGGGGTAGGGCACTGGATGGGCTAGGGGGCGGCGACGCCTACCAAACCCAACCAAACCCCGAATACCGCGCGGGTGTTTGCCGGGAGTGAGACTGCGGGTGCTAAGATCCGTGGTCGAGAGGGAAACAACCCAGACCGTCAGTTAAGGTCCCCAAGACAGTGCTAAGTGGGAAAGGATGTGGTGTTGCGGAGACAGCCAGGATGTTGGCTTAGAAGCAGCCATCATTGAAAGAAAGCGTAATAGCTCACTGGTCGAGCGACACCGCGCCGAAAATTCAACGGGGCTCAAGCACTGCACCGAAACTGCGGATTTGTGTCGAAGGGGGTCTCCTCCTTTGACACGAGTGGTAGGGGAGCATTCCGTGGACCGTCGAAGGTGCGGCGCGAGCCGTGCTGGAGGGGACGGAAGAGAGTATGCCGGCATAAGTAGCGCAAATCCTGATGAAAAGTCAGGACGCCGTAAACCTAAGGTTTCCTGGGGAAGGTAAATCCGCCCAGGGTTAGTCGGGCCTAAGGCGAGGCCGAAAGGCGTAGCTGATGGACGGCAGGTTAATATTCCTGCACCATCTGCGGGACGTTTGACCGAAGGGGGGACGCAGGAGGATAGTCCGGGCCTGGTGCTGGTTCAGGTCCAAGCGTTCGAGGCCGCGGGGGAGGCAAATCCCCTCCGCGTAAGGCCGAGGCGTGATGGGGAAGGCCCTAAAAAGCCGAACCCGGATGATTCCACACTGACGAGAAAATCCTCGTAGGGAGTCCCGCGGGTGCCCGTACCGCAAACCGACACTGGTAGGTGGGTAGAAGATACCAAGGCGTTCGAGCGAACCCTCGCTAAGGAACTCGGCAAAATAACCCCGTAACTTCGGGAGAAGGGGTCCCTGGCTTCGGCCAGGGCGCAGTGAAGAGGCCCAGGCGACTGTTTACCAAAAACACAGGTGCTAAACGGCGGCCGTAACTATAACGGTCCTAAGGTAGCGAAATTCCTTGTCGGGTAAGTTCCGACCTGCACGAATGGCGTAACGATCTGGGCGCTGTCTCGGCGAGGGGCTCGGTGAACTTGAGATACCGGTGAAGACGCCGGTTACCCGCAGCTAGACGGAAAGACCCCGTGCACCTTTACTACAGCTTGGCATTGGGCTTTGGTGATGTATGTGTAGGATAGGTGGGAGGCACTGAAGCGGAGACGCTAGTTTCCGTGGAGCCAACCTTGAAATACCACCCTTACCTTACTGGGGCCCTAACCCGCCCCCGCTCAATCCGGGGGAGGGACAGTGCCTGGCGGGTAGTTTGACTGGGGCGGTCGCCTCCTGAAGAGTAACGGAGGCGTCCAAAGGTCTCCTCAGGCTGGACGGAAACCAGCCGTCGAGTGCAAAGGCATAAGGAGGCTTGACTGTGAGAGGGACACCTCGAGCAGGTGGGAAACCAGGGCTTAGTGATCCGGTGGTCCCGCGTGGAAGGGCCATCGCTCAACGGATAAAAGGTACGCCGGGGATAACAGGCTTATCGCGTCCAAGAGTTCATATCGACGACGCGGTTTGGCACCTCGATGTCGACTCATCGCATCCTGGGGCTGAAGCAGGTCCCAAGGGTTCGGCTGTTCGCCGATTAAAGCGGTACGAGAGTTGGGTTCAGAACGTCGTGAGACAGTTCGGTCCCTATCTGCTGTGGGCGTAGGAGATTTGAGGGGAGCTGTCCCTAGTACGAGAGGACCGGGACGGACAGACCTCTAGTGTTCCGGTTGTCGTGCCAGCGGCAACGCCGGGTAGCTATGTCTGGAGGGGATAAACGCTGAAAGCATCTAAGCGTGAAGCCCACCCCGAGACGAGATCTCCCGAACCGCAAGGTTCCTCAAGGTCCGTGGGAGACCACCACGTTGATAGGCTGGAGGTGAAAAGCCGTAAGGCCCAGCCGACCAGTACTAATCGACCGTGCGGCTTGACCCTCTCTTTCCCTCTGTTTTCATGGGAC
>JARRLN010000057.1 GCA_037386965.1 Nitrospirota bacterium | reverse complement strand
CAGCTCACGGCCAAACGCCGGGCTGCCATCGCGGCATACGACCGGGCGGCCGCACAGTACCGCGAGAGCGTGTTGCAGGCGTTCCGCAATGTGGCCGACGTGCTGCTCGCGCTCGAAGCCGATGCCCGCGCGCTCGGGGCCCAGGCGGAGGCCGAAGCCGCCGCGCGCGACACCCTAGACCTCACGCAGAAGCAGTTCGAGGCCGGAGCGGTAAACTACCTCTCGCTCCTCAATGCCGAGCGCCAGTACCAGCAGGCAAAAATCAGCCTGGTTCAGGCGCAGGCCGCACGCTTCGCCGATTCCGCAGCACTGTTTCAGGCACTGGGGGGCGGATGGTGGAACCGCGGCAAGCAGGCCGGCGCTTCAGAGACGAGGAAGGAATGAAAAAATGAACAGGGTCCATTTCATTGCCAGAGAAACGATTTCGAACGTGCCTTCCTGCTTTCGCTCAAAGAGAGGAGGCGAGGAGGCCATTCTTCACGGTTCACGTCTCCGGCTCCGCCCGCCGTCGGCGATGGCCGGCCGCACTGCAGGGGAAAACACTCCATGATCAAGCGCATGCTGCTCATGCTCCTGGCCGTCGGCGTGCTCTTTGGCGCCATTTTCGGCTACAAGGCCTTCAAGACAAAGATGGTCGCAGAGTCCAGGGCCGCCGGCCAGATGCCTCCCGTGACGGTGACCGCCCAGAAGACCGAATACCGGACTTGGCAGCCCGAACTGAAAGCCGTGGGTACCCTGCGCGCGGAACGGGGCGTCGACGTTACCAGCGAGATATCCGGTCTCGTGCAGAGCGTGTCCTTCGCCTCGGGAGACGAGGTCCGGAAAGGCCAGGTCCTCGTGCAGCTCAACGCCGATGCCGACAGGGCCGAGCTTCAGGCCCTCGAGGCGGAGGCCGACCTGGCCCGCACGGTCTATGAACGCGACAAGAAGCAGTTTAAAATCCAGGCGGTGAGCCAGGCGACGCTGGATGCCGACGCCGCGGACCTCAGGAACAAACGCGCCAAGGTTGCGCAGCAGGCCGCCATGGTCGAGAAGAAAACAATCCGCGCGCCCTTTGCCGGAAAGCTCGGCATCAGCACCGTCAACCCGGGGCAGTACGTGAACCCCGGCGACAAGATCGTCACGCTGCAGTCCCTGGATGCGCTGTTTCTCGACTTTTCCCTGCCCCAGCAGAACCTGTCCCGTCTTTCGCTCGGACAGAAGGTCGTCGCCACCACGGACGCCTATCCGGAGCGTACCTTTCCCGGCAAAATAACCGCAATCAATCCGAAGGTGGACCCCAACACGCGCAACGTCCAGATCGAGGCGACCATCGCCAATCCGAAGCACGCGCTCTTGCCGGGCATGTTTGCCGATGTCCAGGTCCGCGCCGGCGAGAAGAAGCGCTATCTGACGCTGCCGCAGACGGCCGTGACCTTTCACCCCTATGGCGAGACGGTCTTCGTCGTCGAGAAAAGCAGCACGGGCCCGGGCGGCAAGCCGGTTCTGACCGTCAGGCAGACCTTCGTCACCGTAGGCGAAACCCGGGGAGACCAGGTGGCAATCCTCAAGGGAATCGAGGAAGGGGATATGGTCGTCACCAGCGGACAACTGAAACTCAGGCAAGGCAGCAGGGTCCTCATCAACAACCAGGTCCGGCCCAGCGACGAAGCGGCTCCCAAGCCGCCGGACCAGTGATGGGAGCGCGTTTCCCCACGCGGGGGGGCAGCCGGGGGGCACGGGTCCAGGCCCCGCAAGCGAGAGAGAGCAGGGACTGATGCACTTCACCGACATATTCATACGCCGCCCCGTGCTCGCCACGGTACTCAGCCTGCTGATTCTGGTGCTGGGGCTGCGTTCCATCACCTCGTTGGGGGTGCGCGAATATCCCAAGACCCAGAATGCCGTGGTGACCGTCTCCACCGTGTATACCGGTGCGGACCCGGCGCTCGTTGCCGGCTTCATCACGACCCCTCTGGAAAACTCCATCGCCCAGGCCAACGGCATCGACTACCTGACGTCCTCGAGCACGCTGGGCCTGAGCACCATCCAGGCGAATCTGCGCCTCAACTACGATGCGAACAAGGCCCTGACGGAGATCAATACCAAGGTCAACGCCGTGCTCAACCAGCTTCCGCGAGAGGCGCAGCAGCCGGTCATCACCGTGGCCATCGGCCAGGCCATCGATTCGATGTATATCGGTTTTTACAGCGAGACGCTCGCGACCAACAAGGTCACCGACTACCTGATCCGCGTGGTGCAGCCCAAGCTGCAGGTGGTGGAGGGCGTCCAGACGGCGGAGGTGCTGGGGCAGCGGCGGTTTGCGCTGCGGGGGTGGCTCGACCCGAAGAAAATGGCCGCCTACGGCCTCACCGCCACCGACGTCAGCAATGCGCTTGCCGACAACGATTTCATCTCGGCCGTCGGCCGGACCAAGGGACAGATGGTCACCATCGACCTGACGGCCGAAACGGGACTGCACTCCGTGGACGAGTTCCGGAACATGGCCATCCGCTCGAAGGACGGCGCCATCGTCCGGCTCGGTGACGTCGCCAACGTCACCCTGGGCTCGGAAAATTACGACACCGCGGTCTGGTTCGACGGCAAGGAGGCCGTCTACATCGGCATCAAGGTGGCGCCCACCGCCAACCTGCTCTCGGTTATCGACGGCGTGCGCAAGGTCTTCCCCGCCATACAGGCGCAGCTGCCCGAAGGGCTCCAGGGCCGCATCGTCTACGATGCCACCAAATACGTCAACACGTCGATCAGGGAGGTCATCTGGACGCTCCTGGAGGCACTGCTCATCGTGACTCTGGTGATATTTCTATTTCTCGGCTCGGTACGGTCGGTGCTTATCCCGACGGTGGCGATTCCCCTGTCGCTCATCGGCGCCTTCTTCATCATGCTGGTGCTGGGGTATACGATCAACCTCCTCACCCTGCTTGCCGTGGTGCTTTCCATCGGCCTCGTCGTGGACGACGCCATCATCGTGGTGGAAAACGTCCACCGCCACATCGAGGGTGGCACCGCGCCGGTGCGGGCGGCCATCCAGGGCGCTCGCGAACTGGCCAGCCCTATCATCGCCATCTCCGTAGTGCTCGTTGCGGTGTACGTCCCCATCGGCTTCATGGGAGGGTTGACCGGCGCACTGTTCACCGAATTCGCCTATACCCTCGCGGGGGCGGTGGCGGTGTCCGCCGTGATAGCGCTCACGCTCTCTCCGATGTTGTGCGCGAACTTCCTCAGGCCCTACGCCGAGGACGGCAGACACCGCTTCGTCTCTTTCATAGACAGCCAGTTCGACTTTGTCCGGCGCACCTATGAAAAAGTACTCCACGCGACGCTCAATTACCTGCCCGTTACGGCGGTCTTCGCCGTCATTATCCTCGTCAGCATCTATTTCCTTTTCAAGACTTCCAAGAGCGAGCTGGCTCCCAACGAAGACCAGGGAGTCATCATCGCGCTGGCCACGGCGGCGCCGGACGCTTCCCTCGAGCAGACCAAGCTCTACACGAGGCTGCTCTACGAAACCTATGCCACCTTCCCGGAAACGGACCACGTGTTTCAGCTCGACGGAATCAGCGGGGTCAACTCGGGGGTGGCGGGCATGGTGCTGAAACCCTGGGACGAACGGGAGCGTACGGCCATGCAACTGCTCCCCCTGGTGCAGCAAAAGCTCCAGGGCATCGCGGGCCTGAAGGTGGTGGCGTTTCTGAGGCCGCCGCTGCCCGGCGGAGGCCGGGGCCTTCCGGTGCAGTTCGTGGTCGGCTCCACCGAGCCTTTCGAACGCCTGGACGAAATATCCCAGACGTTGATGGAACGTGCCCAGGGAAGCGGTCTGTTCGCATTCATGGACAAGGACCTCAAAATCGACAAGCCCCAGATCACCGTGACAATCGACCGCGACAAGACGGCCCAGCTCGGACTGACGATGCGCGACGTGGGCGGAGCGCTGTCGTCCATGCTGAGCGAGGGCTATGTCAACTACTTCAGCCTCGCCGGGCGCTCCTACAAGGTGATTCCGCAGGTGAAGCAGCGATACCGGCTCAACGCCGACCAGTTGAAGGACTACTATATCAAGGCCGCCGACGGCACAATGATACCCGCTTCGACCATCGTGGGCCTCAAAACCACGGTGGTCCCCGAGTCGCTCAACCACTTTCAGCAGCTCAACGCGGTCACCATCTCGGCGGTGCCCGCACCCGGGGTCACCCTCGGACAGGCGCTGGAGAGGCTCAAGGCGATTGCCGGGGACGTGCTGCCCACGGGGTACAGCATCGATTACAGCGGGCAGTCGCGGCAATACGTGCAGGAATCGGCCGCGCTGCTGGTCACGTTCGTCTTCGCGTTGATCATCATCTTCCTCGCCCTGGCCGCACTGTTTGAAAGCTTTCGGGACCCCTTCATCGTCCTGGTGAGCGTGCCGATGTCCATCTGCGGCGCGATGATATTCATCAGCCTCGGCGTAGGCGGCGCGAGCCTGAACATCTTCACCGAGGTGGGCCTGGTAACGCTCATTGGCCTCATCAGCAAGCATGGCATTCTGATCGTGCAGTTCGCCAACGACCTGCAGCGCAGCGGCAAGGGCAAACGGGAGGCCGTGGAGATGGCGGCCGGCATCCGGCTGCGGCCCATCCTGATGACCACCGCCGCGATGGTCCTGGGAGTCCTGCCGCTGGTGACCGCCTCCGGAGCCGGGGCCGAGGGCCGCTTCAACATGGGCCTGGTAATCATGACCGGCATAGCCATCGGCACCTTCTTCACGCTCTTCGTCGTTCCGTCGATGTACATGATGCTCGGCGCCGCGCACGCGGCGCGCGAGGACGAAGAAGAAGCAGTAAACGATACCCCACCGCCGCAGTAACCCGCCAGCGGTTCCCTGCTCCCACCCCGGCCTGGCCGTGTAATCGGGGAACGTGAAGTCGCCTATCTTGTCGTCGGGAGCACAACCACTAAAGCTTCCTGCGCGGACGAGCCGCAAGTCCGTTTAGCCTTTGAATGCCGGCCGTGAACGATGGAAAAAGCCGCGCCGTGCCCTTTGCCTTATCGATTCCAAAAAACCCATATTCTTCTTACGGTTGCACAACTAAGGGTTATGCCGATAGAATACCTAAATGCTCAGATTAGAATATCTCATTTGACTCCCTGAACCGGAGATATATCCTGAAAGTATTCACATAGAGGGTCGGGACGATGCAATAATCGAAAGTGATGAGAAGGGGGGCTGTCATGGATGACTCGGTAGTGGGATTGCAGGAGCGAAGGTGCGGTGTAGACCGCCGATGCGGTATGGAGCGAAGGGCTCCGGTCTTGCGCGTCGCGGGCCAAGCAACGCCAGTGGAAAAGAGGGCCCCTAACGTTGTCTTGGATGTGGTCGGCTCTGTGGCTATGGCCGCTCTTGGCGTTGGCGTTTACAAGGCCACCGGACTTTACGATGCCGCCGAACCGGGTGTCGCGCGGTTGGTCTTTGGCTCGGGCATAGCCCTATGGTTCATCTATAGTTTCAGGGCCGCCCTGTATCTTTAAACGCGAGACCCCCAACATGGCTTAGGGAGCATTCTCCGAAGACGTTTTAAGACGTGTTCCTAAAAAGTGTTTCTCTGAGGAGGACACCGAAGAAAATTCGGACGAATCCGGACGCCGGTTATTACGCGTCTGTGGATCAAGGATATCCGTCGCCCACCAAGCACGCTTGCAGGAAGACGAAACGGTGATGCAGGCACTGGGCATGGGCCGCTCGGAGAGACCAGCTGATTCGTGGTCGTTCGCAGAGCCCGCTGGCAACTGATAGACGGAGGGCCGCGAGGGGAATCTTCGTGTGTTGAAGCTTCCGGGCTCTCAGACCAGGTCCCACTTTCTTTCACGGTTTCTCTCCATGGCGCCTCTTTTCCATGGTGTCGTTGAAGGAAGAGCCGGGCCATCCGGTTTCGACTCCAGCTCGGGCCCTCCGCAAACGGGGGTAACCCGGTAGGCGAAGGCAAACATTAAAGAGTCGTAACCAGAAGTTCTGGAACCTGCCTCTTCATGTGCGCCCCTTCTTGTCCGATTACCACAAGCCATTTGACGTATCTCAGAACTCGTACCTCAGCTGGACGTAGACGTTGTCGTTTTCGTCCAGCCTCCCGAAACGGCCAGTCCCGCCACCCCCGCCGAAGACGTTCGCCCCGAGGGCAGCCCAGACGTGGTCCGAAAAATGGTATTTGACCTCCGGTATCAGGAGGTAGTCGCCGTCTGACGGGCTGTAGAAGGAAAAGAAGGAAAGCACGAGGGTCTGGTGGAAAAGGAGCTCCGTGAGCCTGAGGGTAGCCAGTTGGCTCAGCCTGTCGGCCCTGGGAAAGCCGGGAGGAAGAGTCCTTTCGTAATCGGAAAAATCGTGCATGTATTCGAGGTAGTACTGGGCCGACGCCGTGAAGTTCGCGGTAAGCTGCCTCTGGTAGCCTAAGAGAAAGCGGCTCTGGGAGTTGGGTATGAAGGGATTGTCGCCGTCCTCGTCCTCCCTGGACCGGTAGTACGCCCCCTCCAGGGAGAGCACGCCGCCCAGGGCGTTGCCCTGGAGGCTCGCTCCGTAGACCGAGACCTTCGGGTGCACGAAGGCCGCCGAGGTCTGGTCTTCGCTTAGAAGCACCGAGGCCTGCCTGAAAAACCCCCTGTAATAGTACAGGGAGGCGTCGAAACCGAGGAGGTTCCTGTAGGCCCTCAGGGCCACCTCCGTGTTTTCGAGCGACGTCCTGGGTTCCTGCCTCTCGATATCGACTACGGTGGGCGGCACCGGGCTCATCATCGAAAACCTCGACGGACTCAGGCCCGTGTCCGGCTCGAAAAACGGGACCACGACGAGGACGAAATTGGCAAACCCTGGATACCAGCCCACCCTTGCCCCGTCCACGCCCTTTTTCAGGTACTCAAGGGGCCTGCCGGAGAAGAAAGCAGCAAAGTCCTTGGGGAAGACATCGTTTATGAAAATAAGGTCGCCCACCCCCCAGGTGAGCACCTGCCTTCCAAGGCGCACGTCCCACGAGGCGGCCGAGTAGTCGAGGTAGCCTTCCCTGAGTTCCTGGTCCGCCTCCTCCTGGACGTGGTCATAAAAGGCATCCTCCTTGAGGTAGAGGTGAAACGGCCCTCCGTAGCCCTCCACCTGGAGCTGGACCCTCTCCTCCGCCAGCTTGAAATCGCCTCCACCGGGGTTGTCATGGGCCGTGTTGGCCGAATAGTTACCCTGGAAAAACCCGTGCAGCGACACGTCCGCCGCAAAGGCGCACGGAGGCGACAGGAAGACGGCAATGACCGCAGTCGCCAAGAAGGAGGCTAAAAGCCTTTTCTTGCGAGAATGCACTCGAACCCCGCTACTTCCTCAAGTCTGTTAACCACTATCTCCTTTCTCGGTTTTCGGAAGGCAGCCTTAGAAGCCCAGCGAGGACCGCGCTCGAATAATCCTGAAAAGGAGGCTTGGACTTCGTGGAGTGCATTTCATCCTCATTCTATCCATCTCTTTGGCGGACGCCTCAGGAACCGCTCGCTGAAGAGGCTGTCCTTGATGCCCACGTTGTACTCGGTTTTGATGAAAGCGACCTCCGTCCGGTGGCCGCTCCGGAGGTTTCGCATGGTCCTCCGGGTCACGGTGGGAAAACCGTCCACATTCATTACCTCGTCGGCAGTGAACACCCTGTAAGGCTCGCCGCGCCGGTCGAAGTACTCCTCCTTGAGGGGGAGGAAGTTTTCCTTGTCAACCCAGGTGAGCTTGTGGCTCCAGTCCATGTCCCCGGCTTTGGGAGTGCTCTTTACCACGTAGCAGTCCCTGCCGTTCAGGGCCTCCTCCCGCACAAGCTCATGGGCGTCCTCCTCGGGGTCCCTCCCGGAGACGTCCTCGTAGCTGAAGTCGGAGCCGACGAAACTTGAGGCCTTGTCCTTTGCCGCTATCCTCCGCACCATGTTTATTGCGGGTACGAAGAGCCACCTGTCGTCGTCACGGCCGGGATACTTGTGGACCATGAAGGTCATATCCCTTACGTCGGCGGGCCGGAAGAAATAGATGAAGTACTTCTGCTCGCCCCCCGTGTAGTTCTTCCTGAGCATGGTCATCTCCCTCAGGCGCTCCTTGCCGTCCTTTGTTATAAGCTTCATCACCACGCGCGCCTTAAAGTCCTCGCCCTGGGAAAGGAAGGCGGACTGCGATTTCCTGATTATCTCCCCTGCCTGCATGGCGTGGAGGCTGCCCGCCAGAAGCAGGACGGCCGCCGCGGCCCCGAAAAGCCTTTTCATCATGGGACTACCTCCTCGTGTCATCGCGTCTTCAGAAGAACCCCCTTAAAGCTCCCTATCAGCGCGGGCAGAAACAGAAGCGTGGTCACACCCGCGAAGAACGCCAGGGAGCCGAAGAAAAGTCCTACCGTCACATAGGGCAAGAGCGTCGCGAGCACCAGGGGCAGAAAGCCCAGGCCCACCACGAGCGCGTTCCTGAAGATGGCAAGGGCGGGCTCCCCTCCCATGGTCCACCCCATCGTGGCCTGGAGGTCTCCGGTCTCTTTGTACCTGTCCCTGAACCTCTGGACGAAGTGGATGGCGAAGTCTACCCCCAGGCCGAGGGCCAGCGTCGAGCAGACCGCGATGGGCATGTCGTATTCCTTCCCCCCGAAGCCTATAAGACCATAGGTGAAAAGGACCGACAGCCCCAGGGGCAGCATCCCGGCCACCGCCCACCACAACGACCGGAACTGTATTATAAGCAGCAGGAATATCACCCACCACGAACCAACCGTGGCCTTGAGCATGCCCACCACCATGAGCTTCTGCCAGGTTATGTTGAGATACGGAAGCCCCGACCATCGCGTCCGGATGCCTTCGGGAAGGGGGTTGGCCTCCATGTATTTTCCCGCGTCCTCGACGACCGCTGTCATGTCCCTGTTGTCACCGGATTTGAGCTGGACCCATATGTCTGCCTTCCTGAAATCGTAATCCACGAAGTTATCGAGCTCGTCCGGCTCGCTCGACATAAGGAAAAGAAAAAGGTACTGCCCGATGGCCCGCCTGCTTTCGGGAAGCACTTCGTATTGCTTGTCTTCGTCGTGGAGCACATAGTTGACCCTCTTTACCACGTCCGCGACAGACGTGGTCTTGCCTACGAGGCCGTTGGACTCGAGGTGTCTCTGGAGCCCCTCCATGTAAGCCATCACCTCGGGCCGCTTCATGTCCTCGCCGGCGTCTCCCTCGAGCACGAGATAGGAGATATACGTGCCGCCTATGAGGCGATTGAGCACCGAATCGGCCACCCTTATGGGATGGGACCTCTTGAACCACTTGACGGGATTGTCGTTGACCACGAGGGACCTGACGCCGAATACGGAAACGACGATGAGGGCGGCCCCGAAAACCACCACGAGCTTGCTCCTTCGGAGGGAAAATCTCCCGAGGGCGGCGAGCATGGGGCTGCCTCCGGTCTTAGCCGCGATGGGCTTCCTCTCACGCAGGAGCATGAGGGAGGCGGGGATGACGGCCATCGTCAGAAGCCACGCGGAAAGGACACCCAGGGCCACGAAGAGCCCGAACACCTTTACCGGGGGGATGTCCGCCCAAGCCAGCATGGAGAAGCCGACCGCCGTCGTGACGGAAGTGAAGAACATGGGCTTCATGAGCTCGTCGAAGACTTCAAGAACGGCCTTCCTTCGGTCCCCGGCTCGCGGGAGCTTCTCGAAGAAATCGCTGAGGATGTGGACGCTGTCGCAGACGGCTATGGGCATCAGGAAGACCGGGATCATGGAGGACATGATGTGGACCTTGAAACCCATCCCTATCATCACCCCCATCGTCCAGATGACCGAAAGCATCGCCACGGCCATGGGCGGCACTATGAGCGACACCCTTCTGAAGATGGCAAACAGGATGAGCATCAGGAGGAAGCCCGCCAAGGGGGCCACTATGGCCATTTGCAGGAACATCTCCGTCCCGAAGGTATCCTCGGCTATGGGGAGCCCGGCCATATAGTACTTCTCCGGACCGCCTTCCCTCTCGTATATCGCCTTGACCTTCTCGCCCACGTCGTGGGCTATGTCCTTGCTCTCTACGGGTATGTAGATGGCCGCACCCCGGCCGTCGGACGAGACGATCCTGTCGCGGAAGAGGGGATTGTCGAGTACCTCCCTCTTGAGCCTCTCCAGGCCGGATGCGTCCGCCGGGACATCGGTCACGGGGGGCCTCACGTGAAGGGTTCCATCCTTAGCCACAACATTGTTTGTCTGAGTCAGGCTCATTACGTCGTCGGGGATGACGCCCTTGATCCTGAGCACCTCGTCCGTGATGCGCTTTATCTTCCCAAGGCTTTCCGGATTGAATATGCCCTCTTCCCTCACGACACCGAGGACAATGAGCTCCTCTATTCCAAAGTCCTCCTTCACCCTGTCGTGGAAGACCCTTATGGGCTCGTCCTCCCTGAGCATGTTCTCGGGGTCGGTGTCTATGGCTATCTTCGGGAACTGAATGGCACAAATCACGGTAAACACGCCTATGAGGAAAAGAACGGTTTTGGGACGCTCCACAGACAGCCTAACGAGGCGCATTATCATGCTTCTCATGTCTCCTCCAATTTAATATTGATGATTGCCTTCTTCACGCCTCTCCTTGGGGAATCCTAAAATATGCTCAGCTTCTTCAGCTTGAAGGGCAGCTCAACGATGGTCATGCCGCTTATGTCTTTTTTCAGCAAGTCGAAACCAGCCTCGATAATCCTGCGCTGCATTGCCGCGTCGCCCGGATTCCCCAGGGGCTTGCCGGGCGGAAACTTCAACGACAGGACCCTCGGCGGCTTGACAAGCTCGACAATGTCCTTCCTGAAAGTCAAGCACACGGTGCTTATGCCCGATTCCTCTATTCCCCTCGCTATAAGCCCGACCGACTGGTTGCAGATCACTCACGTGGGCGTAAGGAAAGCTACGTCCACGCCAAGGTCCTTTAGGCGATTTCCAACTCTCCTAGAATTCTCGAGGAGCGGCCCGCCGACATATATATGCCCCATGAAGCTGTAATGCTCCTCGGAGAGCGACTTTATCCTTCCCTCCCGGACGTACTCTCTCATTCTGTCGATCGGAAACACGCAGTTCAGGTCGACGTTTATGAACTTGTGGTCGTAGGATTCATGGGTCACCATTATGTCTTGGTGTCTCACGTCTCCCGGCAGAACTCTGAAAGAACAGTCTCCCTCAACGGACTTCGTGTCGAAAGGGGTGTCGGTTCTCAAGTGGAGGCCGCCGGTCGTTATCAGGGCCAGCTTGCATTCTTTGAGAGACCTCGGAATAGGGGTTACGGGGGTATCGTGCATCACCGCGAAGTCGAACTGCGGATACTTCTTCCGTATCGCCATCCTAGTCTTTTCAAGGAGGTCCGACATGATAATCACCTTCCCCATGCCTTACGGCCAGTTGCTGTAGCCGTGCTTCATCTTGAAGAGAAAGTACTTCTCGAACCATATCTTCATCCACTTTGCCCATTTGGCCTTCTTCAGTGTTATCTCCTGCCTGGGTGGAAAGAGGGGCTTCGCGCTCATGTAAGCCGCGGTCTCGCCCATGTCCATGAGGCACATGACGTTCATCTCATAATAGGGAACGGTCCCTTTCCCTGACACGTCCGACGCTATTGCCCTGGCGGCGGTGAGGGCCATCTTTACCGTCATATAGCCGGTCTTCGGCACGCCCGTAGGCACGGGGGTGGGCTCAGGCGGAGCAATTGCCATGGCCACGCCCACGCAGAATATGTTCTTATGCGCCTTGTGCCTCATGTTTTCGTCCACCGGGATGAAGCCGCGCGGGTTTCCGAGGTGGGCCACGGCGGGCACCCCCTTCATGGCCGGGGCGAACATGCCGAGCCTGTAGGGTATTCTCGTGCCGTCCTTCAGCCTCACCTCTTCAGGGGTGCATTCCTCCACCGCCTGGTTCGTGAGAGCCTTTATGTCCTTCTCGGCGAACTCGTCTTCAAGCCAGCGCTTGGAGGCCCCGAACCCTCCGATGCCGTAATGCCCGAGATAGGGCTCTGAGGTTATGAAAAACATGGGCGCCTTGTGCCGTATCTTTCTTCTCCGGAGTTCGGCGTCCACTTCAAAGACATATTCGTAGGGAGGGCCGAAGCAGCTTGCGCCCTGCACGGAGCCCACCGCTAGGGGACCGGGGTTCTCATAGAATTTCTCAAGCGCCTGTTTTGCCCGCTCCGCCTGGGGAAGCGTGAAGATGCACTCCGTGTGTCCGCCTTCGGGGCCAAGCCCCGGCACCTCGTCGAAAGCAAGCGCGGGCCCCGTGGCGATTACCACGTAATCGTAGGGAATCTCCCTCGAGGCCGTCTTGACCTTCGATGCATCGGCATCCACCCCCGTGGCTTCCTCGTGGACGAAGGATATGCCCCTGGGCTCAAGGACGTCCTTGAGCGGCAGGGTTATGTCCCTGGCCCTGCGCCAGCCCATCGAAAGCCACGGCAGCGAGGGGACGAAGACGAACCTGTCGAGGTCCGAGACAACGGTTATGTCTGTTTTTTTCCGAAGCAGCCTCTTGAGTTCAAAGGCCGCTGTGAGCCCGCCAAAAGAGCCTCCTAGTACTACTATCCTCGCCATGCCTCCCCTCCCCTGGTCGAGTCATTTTTGCCCCTTTATTTTGTTCAGAAAAGTCCGATGACCTTGTCGTCCTCTGCCATGAGGTCCACGAGGTCCCCATAGCCTATCGTCTTTACGCCCGCCTCTATGTCTTCGATGCCCCTGAGCCTCAGGTCCTCCTTCATTGCGTAAGCCGTGCCGCAGAAGCCCTCGAGCCTCTCGGGCTGGGCCAGGTATACGGCGTTCTGAAGAAGCGCGATATCGGCGGCCACGTCCCTGGCGAGCTTCACGGCCCGCCTTGCGTCCTGCGTGTCGGGGGCGCTTTTTATAATTACGAGCATCGCGTTCACCCTCCTTAAAAAATCATTACTTTGTCAGCCCCTCCCACGATTTCCGCGGCCTCGGAGCTGTTTATAACCCTGACGCCCTCCAGGAGGTCGGTTTGCTCGAGGTGCTCCGCCCTGAGCGAGGCCTTGTCGGCATAGACCTTTACGTCCATGTCCACACAGTCACCGATTCCGGCGCCGATGCTGTCGTACTCGGTGCCCGAGGCGTCCTGGGCCTTGAGGGCGGCATACACCCCGGAATCGAAGAGGACCAGCCTGGTGTCCATTTCCTCACCCACCCCGCCCAAGGCGTGGCGCACGGCCTCGGCCGCATCCACGGTCCCGTAAGGGGACCTCCTCAGGATTATGCATATGCTCTGTGCCATGCTTTTCACCTCCCTTAAGCGCCGAAGCTCAGGAAAATCCCCTCGGACTTTATGACGTTATAGAGCCCCTTGAGGGAGCTCATCTCGCCCCCCTCCACTGCGTCCCGGGCCGCAAGACCGCGGCTCTGCATGCATCCGGTTCATATGTCCACCTTCATGCCCTTTCCCACGAGGTCCTGGAGCGCCTTCAGGGCCTGCGGCACCTGCCCCTTGACTATGGTGAAGACGCCGTCGCCCGAGGCTATGAGGCGCACGCCGTGCCCTTTTTCCAGAGCGGCCTCCGCCAGCCTGATTACCGTGTGGGTGTTTTCGTAGCTATAGGGCGTGGTGGACAAAAAAAGGGCTATTTCTTTTTTCATCGCTTCCTCCTTCCGGGGGCTTAACCCTCAAGTTATATGCGAACATTCACATTCTTGAATACATCATTTATAAAAAAAGGCCCTCCTTCTGGAACAATTTACTGCTCCTTTTCCTTCGCCCGGCGAGCCCCTCTTTCATAATGGAGCAGGCTTTCATCATCCCCTCTTGCCCGGATACTTCCCCTTCTTGGTCACGGGACAGCAGGCCGGCGCCGGAAGCTCCTCGACGTAATCACTCCTTTGGTCAATTCTTCCAGTATCATAATCCTCACCGGATGAGCGATGACCTTCAGGAGCTCTATCTTATGGTTGGATATCGGCGCCTCGGTGACCTCTGGAGCACACGCCGTGGTCTCTGCCATCTGTTGCCTCCTTTGGAGTTGGATTCCAATATTCACAGTCTAGCATATTTGAATATCACAATCCAGTCATTTTCTCTCCCAACCAGTTCGATGCTCAGGAGCTAATGCGGCATGTAGATGTATAAACCAACGCGAAGGCAATTACCGACAGGCTAAGGGGGCGTTGCCAACAGCAGGGGAAAAGAGCCATTGCCCGGCCATTGCCGGGGGTGATGGCCTAAAATTCCTGTAAAAAGAGAAGGCTTCGGTTTATTCTTTTAAACCCTGTGAAATTTAAAAGAAAGGAAACCGAAGCCTTATGAGGAAGATACCACCGAGCGAGAAAATACGCGAGGAGCTCAGGGCGCTGTTGAGCAGCGGGGTGGAAAATAGGAGCCTTCTGGATGGTGTGTTGCAGAGGGGGATGGGACTCATCCTGCAGGAGATGCTGGAGGCCGAGGCCACGGAGTATCTGGGGCGTGGGCACTACGAGAGGAACGGGTCAATCTTTTGCTTCCAGGATACTGTTGTGCGTTTCATGTGGAATTATAGCATTATTAGGGATTTCACCTACGAGCAAACGTTTCCAGCAGGAGGGAGAGTTGTCTATTATTCATCGAAGCGGCCCTCATATTTCGCCAATTCCTGCATTTCCTTTTTGTCCATACTTGCCTTAAATAGTCTGAAATAGCTGTGAGACTTTACGCCTTCAAACTGAGTTTGCTCTAATAATGCCCAATTGGTTCTTGTCCATCTATTCATTACAGGAATTCGGAGAGCTACACAGCCATCTTCGTTGTTTCGAGGCGGCAAGAGGCCGGCCGGGACAGGGCCAAGGCAAATGGGCCCGAAACCATCCCTTACGCGAAAATGGGCGTAGCAAAAGAGGCTTA
>JARRLN010000056.1 GCA_037386965.1 Nitrospirota bacterium | reverse complement strand
TCCTGGCCGACGAGCCCACCGGAGACCTGGACGAGGAGACGGAGGCTGAGATCATGGACATCTTCCGGCAGGTCAACGGGGAAAAGCGCATCACTTTCGTGCTTGTCACCCATAGCAGCGAGCTTGCCCGCGGGGCGGGGCGCCAGATACGCATGTCTCAGGGCCGTGCGGAGCAACTGGGGTGAGGGCAAGGTAGCAAGGTACATCCCGCCGGTTTGCGAGTACCATGAGAAGCCCCGTGTGGCCTGCACCCGTATGGGCCGGCGGAGAAGTTCATGGGAGGCATCCCAATAACCGTCGCTGTTGAGGTTCTTCCCGGCGGGAAGAAGGAGAAGCGAAGAGCCCGCTTGAGCGGCCTTCAGGCGGCCTGTTTTACCGACTGGACCATTCCGTCCACCATCGTCACCACCCGCTGGCAGCGGGCGGCGATGTGCTCGTTGTGGGTGACGATGACGAAAGTTATGCCTTTCTGCCTGTTGAGCTCGACCAGCACCCCGAAGAGCTCTTCCCCCGTGGCCGTGTCCAGGTTGCCCGTGGGCTCGTCGGCTAGGACGACCCTGGGATGGAGGATGAGGGCGCGGGCCACCGCGGTGCGCTGCTGCTCGCCGCCGGAGAGCTCCCCCGGCCTGTGTGCATGCCGGTGAGAGAGGCCCAGCTCCCCCAAGAGGGACATGGCCCTCTCGGCGGCCTCCCTCCGGGTGAGGCCCCCGTGGATGAGGGCGGGCATCATCACGTTTTCCAGGGCCGAGAACTCGGGCAGAAGGTGATGACACTGAAAGACGAACCCGATGGTCCGGTTTCTGAAGGCCGTGAGGCGGGCCTCCTGGAGGCTGAAGACCTCCATGTCGTCGTAAAGGACGCTTCCCTCGGTAGGCCGGTCCAGGGTTCCCAGGATGTGAAGGAGGGTGCTCTTTCCCACGCCGGAGGCCCCCACGATGGCGGTCATCTCTCCGGCGGGGATAAAAAGGTCGAGGCCCTTCAGTACCTCCAGCTCTCCCGCGGGCATCCGGTAGCTCTTTCTTAAGCCCTTGACCTCTATCATCCGCCGGTGCCGGCGGAGGACCGGTTCCCCGAGTCGCGAGGGGCCCGTGCCTCGTCACGTTCGGGAGTGAGGCCCCGCATTTTGTCCGCTGTGGCCTGGATGGCCTCTGCCGTGTTTGTGATGGCCGCCTGGGTGTGTCGGGCCGTTTCCCTCAGGCCCTGGCCCGTCTCCTTCACGGCCCGGGCCGTTTGTGCCGCCGAAGCCTTTACAGCCTGGGTCGTCTCGTGGATAATGTCGGCGGTGGCGGCCAGGCCGTCGGCCCCCTGGCTGACATAATCTCCGGCCAGGCGTATCCTCTCCCCACCGCCGGTCAGTGCCAGATACAGAAACGCCCCGGAGAGGACGAAAGCAAGGAAGATTATTCTTTTTATCAGTTTAATCAAACTGTTCTCTCCCGTTTCTTAGAAAACAGTTTAACCTATCCGGAGAAAAAAAGCTACCGCTGTTGTGAGCGATGTCACTTTTGCCTCCATGCGGGGAAGCTTGAAGCTCCGCAGGTAAGTGATACAATGAGGTATACAGCTCCGGAGGTGAGTCATGGCAAGGTTCATCCCTTTCGTTCTTGCGCTTCTCCTTGCGGTTCCCGCCTCGGCCTTGGCGCGGGGCGGAGGAGGACCCTCTGAAGGGGCCGGAGGCATGGGCGGCCCCGGGATGGGTGGTATGCATGAGGAAAGGGGAGGGCCCATGCAAGGGCAGGGCATGGGCATGACGAGCAGACAGCAGGGGCACTTCCGCTCCTGGAGCGACATGGGCCGGCAGGTGCGCTCGGAGGCCGGGGCCCTCGGGGAAGCTGCACGCAAGGGAGGCCTTCGGGGTGAGGAGGGGAGGAAGCTCCTCCAGAGCCTGAGCGGCCATGTCCGGCAGATGCAGGAGGAGCATCGGCACTTTGCGGAAAGCCTGAACGATGCCCAGAGGGAGCGGGTGCGCCGGCACCTGCAAAACATGGAGCGCATCCGCCGGCGCGTGGAGGACCGGATGCAGATGGTGCAGCAGGAGATGGACCGCGGGGGGCAGGGTGACCGCATTGCCGGGCACGCCCGCCAGATGGAGCAGGACATGGACGCGTGGCAGCGGGAGCACCGGGAGATGGAGTCGGCCCTCAAGTTGCAAAGGAAATAGACCGGACCCTTGTGCGCATGAGCCACGAGATCGTGGAGCGCAGCAAGGGGGTGGAGGACCTCTGCCTGGTGGGCATCCAGAAAGGGGGCATCTATCTGGCCCATCGCCTGGCCCGCAAAATAGAGCAGTTCGAGGGCCTCTCCGTCCCCGTGGGCTCCCTGGATATCACTTTCTACCGCGACGACATCGCCATCAGGCAGCCCCAGGTGAGCCGCACCGAGATAGGCTTCGACATAAACGGGAAGAAGGTCGTCCTGGTGGACGACGTCTTCTTCACCGGCCGCTCCATCCGGGCCGCCCTGGACGCCATCATGGACCTGGGACGTCCCGCGCTCATCCAGATGGCCGTCCTCATCGACCGGGGCCACAGGGAACTTCCCATCCGGGCGGACTATGTGGGAAAGAACGTCCCCACCTCCCTGGGGGAGCACGTGGACGTCTTCCTGACGGAGGACGGGCACCCGGAGGACGTGGTCATGATACGCAGGAAGGAGCAGGATGCTCGCCCATAAGGACCTCCTGGGGACCGGCGACCTCAGCCGCGAGGAGATAGAGCTTATCCTGGATACCGCCTTCGGCTTCAAGGACGTCTTGGGGAGGGACATCAAGAAGGTTCCCACCCTGAGGGGGCGGACCGTGGTGAACCTGTTCTACGAGCCCTCCACGCGCACCCGCACCAGCTTTGAGCTTGCCGCCAAGAGGCTGAGCTGCGACGTGGTGAACTTCTCCGTGCCCACCTCAAGCGTGGTCAAGGGCGAGACCCTCGTGGACACGGCCCTCACGGTGCAGGCCCTCGGCGCAGAGACCATCATCGTGCGCCACGGCTCCTCCGGCGTGCCTCATCTGCTGTCGCGGAACCTTCGGGCCTCGGTCATCAACGCCGGGGACGGCACGCACGAGCACCCCACCCAGGCGCTTCTGGACGCCTTCACCATCAAGGAGAAGAAGGGCCGCATCGAGGGGCTTACCGTGGCCATCGTGGGGGACATCGTCCACAGCCGCGTGGCGAAATCCAACGTCCACTGCCTGAGCAAACTGGGGGCGAAAGTCCGTCTCGTCGGCCCGCCGACGCTCCTGCCGGAGAGCCTCGCGGGGCTGGGCGCGGAGGTTTACTACGACATGGACAAGGCACTGGTGGGAGCGGATGTCATCATGACCCTGCGCATACAGACGGAGCGGCAGGGGACGGGGTTCTTCCCCTCCACGGAGGAGTATTTCAGGAACTGGGGCCTCACGGCCGAGCGGCTGGCCCTGGCCGGGGACGAGGCCATCGTCATGCACCCCGGCCCCATGAACCGAGGCATCGAGATAACCTCCTCGGTGGCCGACGGGCCGCGCTCGGTCATCCTGGAGCAGGTGACCAACGGCCTGGCGGTGCGGATGGCGGTCATGTATCTTCTGGCGGGGGTGCGGGAATGAAGCTCCTTGTGCGCGGCGGCCATGTGGTGGACCCCTCCCAGGGAATGGACGGCCCCGCCGACGTCCTCGTCGAAAACGGCAGGGTCCTCAAGGTGGCCCCGCGCCTGGAGGAGCCCCGGGGCAACGGGGACCGTGTCCTTGAGGCCCAGGGGATGTACGTTCTTCCGGGCTTGGTGGACATGCACACGCATCTGAGGGAGCCGGGTTTCGAGCACAAGGAAACCATCGAGACGGGCACCGGGGCGGCCATCCGGGGCGGCTTTACCAGCGTGTGCCCCATGCCCAACACGCTTCCCGTCCATGACAACGCCGGCATTACCGAGTACATCCTTCAGAAGGCCCAGACGGAGGGCGCCTGCTCGGTCTTTCCCATCGGGGCGGTCACGAAGGGCCAGAAGGGCGCGGAGCTTGCGGAGATGGGCCTCATGAAGGAGGGAGGCTGCGTGGCCTTCTCCGATGACGGTTTCCCCGTGGAGAGCGCCCTCATCATGCGCCGGGCACTGGAGTACTCGCGCACGGTGGACGTGCCCATTGTCTCCCATTGCGAGGACCTGGCGCTGTCCCGGGAGGGCGTGATGAACGAGGGCCTCCTGGCCCACAGCATGGGGCTCGGAGGCATCCCCGCGGCGGCGGAGGAGACCATGGTCTATCGCGACCTGGCCCTGGCGGAGCTGACCCGCGGGAGGCTGCACATCGCCCATGTCTCCACCGAGGGCTCCGTGCGCCTCATCCGCGAGGCCAAGTCCCGCGGCATCTGCGTGACCGCGGAGACATGCCCCCATTACTTTTCCCTGACCGAGGAGGCCGTCCGGGGGTTCGACACCAACGCCAAGGTCAACCCGCCCCTGCGGAGGGCGCAGGACGTGGAGGCTGTGAAGGAGGGGCTCAGGGACGGCACCCTGGATGCCATCGCCACGGACCATGCCCCTCACCACAGGAACGAAAAGGGCCGGGAGTTCGACCAGGCCCCCTCGGGCATCGCGGGGCTTGAGACGGCCTTGCCCCTGGCCCTGGGGCTGGTGGATGAGGGCGTGCTCACGCTTGCGGGCCTCGTCGAGAAGATGGCGCTCACGCCTGCCCGCATCCTGGGGCTTTCCAAGGGCACCCTCGCGGAGGGAGCGGATGCGGACCTCGTCGTCCTGGACCCCGGGGCGGAGTTTACGGTGAATGCCGAGGCCTTCCTCTCCAGGGGGAAAAACACCCCCTTTGACGGGCACACCCTCAAGGGGCGGGTGGTGGCGGCCATATCCATGGGGAGGGTGCACACGTGGCGCTGAGGGCCTGGCTCGTCCTGGCCGACGGCCTCGTCTTCGAGGGACGGAGCTTCGGAGCGGAGGGGGAGACCCTGGGGGAGGTGGTCTTCAACACCTCCATGACGGGCTACCAGGAAATCCTGACCGACCCCTCGTACAAAGGGCAGATAGTTACGATGACCTATCCCCAGATAGGAAACTACGGCGTCAACGCCGAGGACGTGGAGTCCGCCGGGGGCCCCAAGGCCGAGGGCTTTGTGGTGAAGGAGTACCTGGATTTTCCGAGCAACTGGCGCTCCCGGGAAAGCCTGGGCAGATATCTCCGCGATGCCGGCGTGGTGGCCATCGAGGGTGTGGACACCAGGGCCCTCACCAGGCATCTCAGGAACCGGGGCGTGCAGATGGGAATCATCGCCACCGGCGAGGCCGACCCTCGCCTGCTCCTTGAGAAAGTGCGGGCCCACCCGGGCATAGGCGGCGTGGACCTGGCAAGCGGGGTGAGCTGCTCGGAGCTTTACACGTGGAAGGAAGGGCTCTGGGACCAGCCCTGGGCCGAGGAGGCCCTGAGGCCGAGGAAAGTGGTGGTTTATGATTTCGGGCTCAAGCTCAACATCCTCCGGCACCTGGTGGGCGCTGGCTTCGGGGTGCGGGCCCTCCCGGCCGACACCCCGCCGGAGGAGGCGCTTGCCATGGAGCCCGACGGCGTCCTTCTGAGCAACGGCCCCGGCGACCCCGAGGCCGTGGTGACCGGCATCAGGACGGCCGAAAGCCTTATCGGAAGGGTTCCCGTCTTCGGAATCTGCCTGGGACACCAGATACTGGGGCTGGCCCTGGGCGGGCGGACGTACAAGCTCAAGTTCGGCCACCACGGGGGAAACCATCCGGTCATGGACCTGGGGACCGGGCGGGTGGAGATTACCTCCCAGAACCACAACTACTGCGTGGACGTCGCCTCCCTGGCGGGTAGGGTGAACATGACCCACAAGAACCTCTATGACGGCACCGAGGAGGGCATGGAGCACGTGGAGCTTCCCGTCTTCGGTGTCCAGTACCACCCGGAGGCCGGCCCCGGCCCCAACGACGCCGGGCACCTGTTCGGCCGCTTCCGGGAGATGATGGAGCGCGGATGAAGGAAAACAGCCTGTACAAGCTGGACGTGGGCAAAAGGAGACTGTACTTCCGCACCACGAGCTACCGGGTCGAGAGGGGGAGCATGCTGCACAGCGGCATCTATAACCGCGAGCTCACCTCTTCGCTGGTGGCGGGGGCCGTCCTTCTGGCGGCCGCCCTGGCGGTTATCTTTGCCGGGGTGGAGGTGCGCGTTTACCACTATGTGCTGGCGGCGGTCCTCTTCACGGTGCTGTTCGCCTTCTTCCGGGTCTTCGTTTTCTTCGAGGACTACCTGGAGATGGTGATGGACAAGGACAGGGGCGAGGTGCGGCTTCTGGTCAAGAGGTTCGTGAGCAGGGCGCGCACGTTTGAGCTCGGCGAGGTCGGCGGGGTGGCCAAGGGCTACACGGTCTTTACGCCGCAAAACCCCGACGGCATCCAGGTGGTGGAGAAGATAGCCCTTCAGCACGGGACGGCCATCCCGGGGTTCGGGGAGACCAAGGAGTACCACACGGTGAACCTGGAGCTCAAGGAGGAGCGGGACATCACCGTTTTCGTAACGGAGGACGCGTCGGAGGCCCGGAGCGTCCTGGACGTGATGAAAAATTTCCTCGGAGAGAGCCTTGCCCAAGAGGACTGACATAAGGAAGATTCTCCTTATCGGCTCGGGACCCATCGTCATCGGGCAGGCCTGCGAGTTTGACTACTCCGGCGCCCAGGCCTGCAAGGCCCTCAGGGAGGAGGGCTACCAGGTCGTGCTGGTCAACTCCAACCCCGCCACCATCATGACCGACCCCGAGATGGCCGATGTCACCTACATCGAGCCGCTGGCTCCCGGCATCCTGGAGATGATCATCGAGAGGGAGCGGCCCGAGGCCCTCCTGCCCACCATGGGAGGGCAGACGGGACTCAACCTGGCGGTGGCCCTGGCCGAGACGGGCGTGCTCGCCAAGCACGGGGTGGAGCTTATCGGGGCGAAGCTCGACGCTATCAAGAAGGCCGAGGACAGGGACCTGTTCCGCATGGCCATGGAGCGCATCGGGCTTGAGGTTCCCCGCTCCCGGGTGGCAACGAGCCATGAGGAGGGGCTGGACGCGGCCGAGCACGTGGGCTTCCCCGCCATCTTCCGTCCGGCCTTCACCCTGGGGGGAACGGGCGGGGGCATAGCCTATAACCTGGAGGAGTATGAAGAGCTCCTCGCCAGGGGGCTCAAGCTCAGCCCCGTCAGCCAGGTCCTCATCGAGGAGTCCGTCATGGGATGGAAGGAGTACGAGCTCGAGGTGATGCGGGACAGCCGCGATAACGTGGTCATCATCTGCTCCATCGAAAACGTCGACCCCATGGGTGTGCACACCGGGGACTCCATCACCGTGGCCCCCGCGCAGACCCTCTCGGACAAGGAGTACCAGAGGATGCGGGATGCGGCCATCGCCATCATACGCGAGATAGGGGTGGACACCGGGGGGAGCAACATCCAGTTTGCCCTGAACCCCCGCAACGGCAGGATGGTAGTCATCGAGATGAACCCCCGGGTGTCCCGGAGCTCGGCCCTGGCCAGCAAGGCCACCGGCTTTCCCATCGCGAAGATAGCGGCCAAGCTGGCCGTGGGGCTCACCCTGGAGGAGATTCCCAACGACATCACCCGGGAGACGCCGGCCTCCTTCGAGCCCGCCATAGACTACGTCGTGACGAAAATCCCCCGGTTCGCCTTCGAGAAGTTCCCCGAGGCCCGCTCCGTCCTGGACACCCAGATGAAGTCCGTGGGGGAAGTGATGGCCATCGGGAGGACCTTCAAGGAGTCCCTGCAGAAGGCCATACGGAGCCTCGAGGCCGACCTTTACGGCCTGGAGGAGGTCCAGGCCGACATGGAGGCCATCGAGGCCAAGCTCAAAACGCCCAACGCCGAGCGGCTCTCTTACATCGCCGAGGGGCTGAGGAAGGCAATGACGGTGGAGCGGGTGCATGAGCTGACCGCCATAGACCCGTGGTTCCTCCATAACATAAGACAGTTAGTAGAGTTCGAGCGGGGCATCAAGGGGCTTCACTCCCTGACCCCCGAGGCCCTGCGTGAGGCCAAGGAATGGGGCTTTTCGGACCGCCGCCTGGCCCGGCTTTCCGGAGCCACGGAGGCGGATGTGCGAAGGCTCCGGCTGGAGCGTGCCATCCGGCCGGTCTACAAGATGGTGGACACGTGTGCCGCGGAGTTCGAGGCCTACACCCCGTACCTTTACTCCACCTTCGAGCGCCCCTTCGTCCGTGCCGGCGGGGACGGCGCCTCTCCCGAGACGGAAGCCCCGCCCTCGGCGAAGAAGAAAGTCGTCATCCTCGGCTCGGGCCCCAACAGGATAGGGCAGGGCATAGAGTTCGATTACTGCTGCGTGCATGCCGTCTTCGCCCTCAAGGAGCTGGGTTTCGAGACCATCATGGTCAACTGTAACCCCGAGACGGTGAGCACGGACTACGACACCGCCGACCGGCTGTACTTTGAGCCTCTCACCCTGGAGGACGTCCTTGCCGTTATCGAGAGGGAGGACCCCGAAGGCGTCATCCTGCAGTTCGGGGGGCAGACCCCGCTCAAGCTGGCCGTCCCCCTGGAGCGGGAGGGAGTGCGCATCCTGGGCACGTCTCCCGACAGCATCGACAGGGCCGAGGACAGGAGGCGTTTTGCCGGGCTTCTCCGTCTCCTCGGGCTCAGGCAGCCGGAGAACGACACGGTCATGAGCGTGGAGGAGGCCGTCAGGGCGGCGGCCCGCATCGGTTATCCCGTGATGGTCAGGCCCTCCTATGTGCTGGGCGGGCGGGCCATGGAGATCGTCTACGACGAGGCGGGCCTCCGGGGCTACATGGCATCGGCCGTGAAGGCCTCCCCGGAGCACCCCGTCCTGGTGGACAAGTACCTTCAGGACGCCGTGGAGGTGGACGTGGACTGCGTGGCCGACGGGACGGACGTCGTCATCGGCGGGGTGATGCAGCACATCGAGGAGGCGGGGATACATTCGGGGGATTCGGCCTGCTCGCTTCCTCCCTACTCGCTCGAGCCGGAGACCGTTCAGGAGATAGAGGGGCAGACCCGGGCCCTGGCCGGGGAGCTCGGCGTCGTCGGGCTCATGAACGTGCAGTTTGCCGTAAAGGGCGATGAGATATACATCCTCGAGGTCAACCCCCGGGCCTCCCGCACGGTGCCCTTCGTGGGCAAGGCCACCGGGATGCCCCTGGCCAAGACGGCCGCCAAGGTAATGGCCGGAAGAACCCTCCGGGAGCTGGGCGTCACCCGGGAGAGGCGGATACCCCACATGGCGGTGAAGGAGGCCGTCTTCCCCTTCGACCGGTTCCCCGGGGTGGACGTCATCCTGGGGCCCGAAATGAAGTCCACCGGCGAGGTGATGGGCATCGACGAGGGCTTCGGGCTGGCCTATGCCAAGGCCCAGGCTTCCTGCCAGAACGCCATCCCCACCGCGGGCAAGGTCATCCTGAGCCTGCGGGACGACGACAAGCCCCATGCGGTCAACGCCGCCAGGAAGATGGTGGAGCACGGCCTTTCCATAGCGGCCACCCGGGGGACGGCGAAGTACCTGGCCGAGCACGGCATCCCGGTGGAGGTGGTCAACAAGGTGGCCGAGGGACGCCCCCATATCGTGGACATGATCAAGAACCGCGAGGTGAACTTCGTCATCAACACGGTAAGCGGGGCGCAGGCCAAGCGCGACAGCTTCTCCATCCGGCAGAGCGCCCTTCAGTACGGCGTGCCCTACACCACCACCATCGCCGGCGCCAAGGCGGTGGCCAACGCGGTCAAGATGCTTCGGACGAGGAAGATGAGCATCAAGTCCATCCAGCAATACCATCGCGAGGCCGTGGAGGCAACGGTGGAGACGGTCAGGGAGCAAGAGGGGGGGTAGTCCTTCTCAATCCGCCCCTGCGGCCTCCTCCCGGGCGAGGGACGAAGAGACGCCGGGATGTTCGGCCAGGAAGGCCTCGGCCGCCTCGCTGTCCAGGGCCCGGGAGTGCAGGAACCCCTGGCTGTAGGTGCAGCCCGCCGCCTTCAGGAAGGTCGCCTGCTCCAGGGTCTCCACCCCTTCGGCCGTCACCCCCATCCGAAGCGAGGTGGCCAGGTTGAGGATGGCCCGGATTATCTCCTCCTTCTCCCGGTCCACGCCGATCATGCCCGTGAAGGTGCGGTCGACCTTGATGACCTCGATGGGGAATCGGTGCAGGTAGGACAGGGAGGAATACCCCGTTCCGAAGTCGTCGATGTGAAGGCGCACACCCATGTTCCGCAGCCGCGAGAGTATGAGCGGGGCCGCTTCGGATTTCTCCATGATGGCGGTCTCGGTTATCTCAAGGACAAGGCTTTGCGCCTCCAGGCCGGCCTCCTTGAGGATGTCCTCTATGTCCTGGAGAAGCTCCCCGCGGAAGAGCTTCGAGGAGATGTTGACGTTTATGGTGAGCGGGGGGCTCTGCGGAAACCTTTTCTTCCACAGGGCCATCTGGGTGCAGGCCTCCCGGAGGGTCCATCGGCCGATGGGCAGGATGAGGCCGGTTTCCTCGGCCACGGGGATGAATTCCGCGGGCGGGATGGACCCTTGCGTGGGGTGAGACCATCGAAGGAGCGCCTCCAGTCCAGCCACTCTGCCCGTCTGAAGGGCCACGATGGGCTGGTAGTGGAGGTGGAACTGTCCCTTGTCCAGGGCCCGCCTCAGGTCGCTCTCCAGCGCCAGGCGGCGGGTGGCCAGAACATGCATGGACTCCTCGAAGAAGACGAACCGGGCCCGCCCTTTCTTCTTCGCATGGTACATGGCCGTGTCGGCGTCGCGCAGGAGCTGTTCGGGCGGCTCGCACGCCGGCGAGCTCAGGGCGATGCCGATGCTGGCCGATATGTAGACCTCGCGCCCCTGGAAGGCAAACGGCCTTTCCATCTCCTTGAGGATCCTGCCGGCCATGGTGGTTACGGATTCCACGGGCAGGCAGTGCCTGGCCAGGATGGCGAACTCGTCCCCGCCCAAGCGGGCTATCGTGTCTTCTGCCCGGACGCACTCGCGGAGCCTGTGGCCGACCTCGACCAGGAGCTCGTCGCCTCTTGCATGCCCGAGGCTGTCATTGACGACCTTGAACCCGTCAAGGTCGAGAAAGAGAACGCCGTATTTGCCCCTCTCCCGTGCGTCGCCTTCGAGCCGCCTGAGCTCCTTCGTAAACAGCACCCGGTTGGCCAGTCCGGTGAGGTCGTCGTGAAGCGCCCGCGACTCCAGTTGTTCCTCCAGCCTCTTGCGCTCCGTGATGTCCCTTATCATTTCCTGGATGACGGACCTTCCACCGATGGAAAAGAGGCTGGCCGAGACTTCCGCGGGGAAGGTCCCCCTGCTCTTCGTTTTGAAGGAAATCTCGCACCTGACGAATCCGTCCTCGACGACTCTCTGGAAGGCGTCCGCCGCCAGGGGAAGGTCCTGAAGCTCGTGCAGGTCCTGGAGCCTGAGCGCCCCCAGTTCATCCTCGGAATATCCGAGCATGGTGACGGCCTTCTCGTTCGCCTCGAGGATCGTGCCGTTGACGTCATGCAGGATGATGCCGTCGTTGGAGTGGTGAAAGAGTTTGCTGAACTTTTCCTCGCTATTCCGGAGGCGCTCCATCGCGGCGTTGCGCTCCCCCATAACCCTTCGGGTCCTCAGGGAGCTGATGATGATGACCGCCATGAGCGCACCGGAGAGGAAAAGGACGATCATGGTGCTCCGGAATACGATGGCTTCCACCCTTTGCATCCGGGAGCCTACGTCGTAATAGAGCTCAAAGGCTCCGAGGAATGTTCCCCTGTCCATGATGGGGACGTATGTTTCGACCACGTCGTCCTGCATGGTCTGGTGCTCGATGGATTGCCTCCCTCTCTGGACCACCTTGGCATAGGTCCTCCCCTTGGCCACCACGTCCTGGAAATAGGGCTCGGCGTTCGTTGTGCCCACGTCCCCTTCGTCCGTGGAAAAGACGACTTCCCCGGTCGGGGAAAAGAGCTTCAGCTTGAAGAAGGTGAAATCCATTTTCAGGTCCTCGATGTGCCGGATGAAACTGGGCGGAAGGTCTTCGCGGGTTATCTTCCGGCCGTCGGAGAAGTACATGGAGGCCAGGTGCCGCCCCACGCGGAAGGCCTCCATCTTGGAGTTTTCCGTGACGCTTTTGATGAAGGACGGGTGCACGAAGAATATCGTATGCACCGCAAGCAGGACAATCGCAACGGCGGAGGCAAGCATATTGATTTTCATGGAACTGGGGCGGAGTATGTAATTCTTTATGGATTTTTTCATCTGTATGTCCTCTCTCTATCGTCTGAGCAACAAGCATGCCAGTGCGGCGGCAGGGACATTCCGCATAAGACAATGGATAATAAGGAGAATGTTATTCCAGCCGGCGCCCTGTTCGGATACCACGGGAGAGGGTGTGGTATTCCGTCCATTCAGCAAGCGTCAAATAACACAGATTCAGAAGATTTGGACTCCTCTGGGGCTTCGCCGCGGTAACTCAAGGCGGGGCCGGAAGGGCTCCAGTAATGGATAGATGGGCGCTTTCGCACAACCGAAGGGGAGCGGACTGTTGGAGCGAAGGAAGCTCCGGGGAAAGAACAGCGTCGCAGTGTGCAGCGCCCTCGGGAAGCCGGGGGCATTTATGACAGGAGGCCGAGCTCACTGAGGGACGCCCTGAAGGCCTCGAGCCCCCGGAGGCAGTTCTCATCCAGCCCGTAGAGAATCCCCCGCCAGTAGGGAATCATCTCCTCCGTGGGCAAAGGAAGCCCTGGGGCGGCGGCAAGCTCCTCCAGGCGGGCCACTGCCCCCGAGCGGGCCCGGTCGAGGTCCTCGGAGAAGACGTCCAGGAGGTCCTTCTTGCCGGCCGCCGCATCCCTGCGCACTATCCAGAGGGCAAAGACGAAGGGCAGGCCCGTCTCCCGGTACCAGAGGTCCCCCAGGTCGTAGATACGGAGCGTCTTGTCCCCGATGCTCCCCAGGCGGCAGCCTTCTTCCCCGGGACAGGCGCCCATGGGGAGCGCCCTTGCCTGGGCCACCAGGGCCTCGTCGCCGATGGAGAGGTAGGCGTCGTGCTCCCTTGCGGCCTCCTCCAGGGGGGCCGATGTCGGCACCAGGGCGGCGCTGATGCCGTGGAACTTCCGGAGCAGGACCTCGAGGAGGGCCGAGGAGCTGGCCGTCTTGTGCGTGACGGCTATCTCCCGCCCCCCGAGAGACCCGATGGGAACCCTGCTCAGCAGGATGATGCTCCGCACCGGCCCGCGCGAGCTTATGGAATTGCCGGGAATGAGAGTGTAGAGGCCGCTGTTTCTCAGGTACTCGACCGAGGAGGACGGGCTCAGGTCGAGCTTCCCGTCCCGGAGCGTCCGGTTCAGCTCGGCGGGATGGCCTTCGACGAACTCGTAAAGGTGCGTGTGGGGAGACTCCTCGAGTACGCGAAAGATGGGAAAGAGATTGCTGAAGGAGATGCGGCCTATCCTGAGCTTGCGGTCCGCCATGCCGTTGGCCTCGGTTTATGGCGCTTCCGGCGCGGGTGCGGCCTCGTCGGTGGCCCTTTTGTAAAGGAACATGGTGAAGTCCCAGGGGATGCGGTCGTGCCGGAGGGTGACGAAAGGCGTGAGCTCCGCCAGGGCGAACCGGGTGAGCTCCGCCGGCGAGACGTAGTTCAAGTCCCGCTGCTTCCGGGGGTCTTCCGAAGAGAGGGCGGTGACGGCCAGGGCCTTCCGCGCCCTGGGGAAGAGGCGGCGCATGACGTTCATCATGCTCTCGGTCGCCCCCTCAACCCGGTTGTTGAAGACTCCGCAGATAAAGATGTAGTCGAAGTCCTCTCCGGGGTCCTCCTCTTCGGCGTCCAAGACCCGGAACCTGCCGTCGGGGTGCTTCCGGGCGGCCAGAGCCAGAAGCTCCGGATTGATGTCCGTGCCCGTGTACCGGACGTTCACTCCCTTTTGCTTGAGGAAGGCATGGAAGTCTCCTTTTCCACAACCGTAGTCCAGCACGCTTGCGCCGTCAAGGGAGTGGGCAACCTCGGTCAGCAGGGCGTAGCGCTTCCTTTGTCCCTCGGTTGTCCAGCGCAGGGCTTCGGGGCTGTCGCCGAAGAGCTTGAGGCGGATGCTGTAGAACTCGATGAGGTGTTCTCTCGCCAGGGGGTCCATCACGCCTCGAAGACCAGAGGCATGATCATGGGGCGTCGCTCCATGGTGTTTCGGAAGTGTTTCTTGAGCACCGAGCGCACCTTTGCCTGAAGAAGGGCGGGGTCGGCGGTAATCTGCCTATCCAGTTCGTTGATGGTCCGGGTGACGAGATCCTTGATGTCGCTCAGGACGTGGGGGTACTCTTCCTCCAGGATGAAACCGCGGGAGATGAGGTCCGGCTCGGAGACCAGGAGGCCGTTGTCCTTCTCGATGGTCAGCAGGACCAGGACGATGCCGTCCTGCCCCATGTGCCGCCGGTCGCGCAGGACCATCTCTTCGACGTCCCCCACACCCTTGCCGTCGATGAACACGCGCCCCGAGGCCACCTTGCCGTTTTTCCGCGCGCCCTCGGCTGTTATCTCCAGGACGTCGCCGTTTTCCATGAGGAAGATGTTCTCCTGGGGGATGCCCTGCTTGCGGGCCAGCCTGCCGTGGGCCATGAGGTGCCGGTACTCACCGTGCACGGGCATGAAATAGCGCGGGCGCACCATGTTGAGCATGAGCTTCAGCTCCTCTTTGGAGGCGTGACCGGAGACGTGGATTTCGGAGACCTTCTCGTGTATGACGTTGGCCCCCTGGCGGCAGAGGCGGTTGATGATGCGGCCGATGGAGCGCTCGTTGCCCGGTATCATCTTGGCCGAGAGGATGACCGTGTCGCCCTCCCGTATCTGTATCTGCTTGTGCTCGCCGATGGCGATGCGGGACAGCACGCTCATGGGCTCGCCCTGGCTGCCGGTGGTGAGGATGACCACGTCCTTGTCATCCAGGCGCCCGAGGTCCTCCAGGCGAAGCCAGGTATCCGCGGGAATCCTCAGGTAGCCCAGGTCCAGGGCTATCTGGGCGTTGCCCACGAGGCTCTTGCCGCAGAGGATGACCTTGCGCCCGTGGTTGACGGCCGCGTTAATGGTCTGCTGGATGCGGTGGATGTTGCTGGAGAAGGTGGAGACGATGATGCGGCCGGGCGCGGTGGAGAAGATGTCCTCGAAGGCCCGGCTGACCTCTTTCTCGGAGAAGGTGAAGCCGCCCTTCTCCACGTTGGTGCTGTCGCTCAGGAGAAGCAGGGTGCCCTCCTCTCCGTACTGGGCGAAGCGGTGGAAGTCCATGAGCTCCCCGTCCACCGGCGTCGGGTCCACCTTGAAGTCCCCCGTGTGCACCACGATGCCCAGGGGGGTTCTGATGCCCAGGGCCATGCCGTCCACGATGCTGTGGGTCACACGGATGAATTCCACCCGGAAGGCCCCCAGGTCAACCACATCGCGGGGCTTCACCCGCACCAGCGTGCGGTGCTCAAGAAGGTGGTGCTCCCTGAGCTTGTGGGCCACAAGCCCCAGGGTCAGGGCCGTGCCATAGACCGGAATGTCCAGGTCCCTGAGGAGAAAGGGAAGCGCCCCCGTGTGGTCCTCATGGCCGTGGGTGAGGACCAGCCCCCGTATCCTGTCCCGGTTTTCCTCGAGGTAGGTGAAGTCCTGGATGACGAAGTCCACCCCGAGCATGTCTTCCTCGGGGAACATGAGCCCCGCGTCCACGATAATGATGTCATCACCGTAGCGCAGGACCGTCATGTTCAGCCCTCCGACCTCCTGCACGCCCCCCAGAGGAATAACCTGTAGCGTTTCTTTCATCTGCCGTCCTTTAACGTGTTAATAAATAACACTATATTTTAACACATCGGGGCGGGCCCGGACGAGGGGCGGGAGGGCAGGTCTTGAGCCCCGGGATGGGAGGTATGTCGCGTGCCCCGGGGGGCCTCAGGTTGTTTTCTGTTGGACCTGTGTCCCGGTTGGAGCATCGGTCCCTTTGCTGCCAAAGGAGAGATGCGGGAGGGCGCCGCCTTTTTTGCCCTGCAGGTCCGCGATGACCTCGAACAGGCGAGAGTATGTCAGGGACCGTGCAGAGCGGTGGGGCGTGTCGGCAATGGTTTTGAGAAGGTCGTTCTTATTTATCACCAATATCTTCTTGAGGGGTCCGGTTATCCGGACCGAGGCGTTCGTGAAGACGACCATGCTCGTGATGAACACCCTGGAGGAGGCCTTCTCCTCGATGGCCTTCTTCAGCCAGAAAGTGTTCTTCACGGCCTGGGAGATAAAGTCTTTCTCGGGCATTTTGTGATTGACCAGGAGCTTGTCTTTCTCGCGGGTGACCTCTCCGTGATGCGATTTGGTCTCTATAAGGAAGACCTGATTCTTCTCGTTTATGA